>CAYQDT010000833.1:0-2087 GCA_964416225.1 uncultured bacterium | reverse complement strand
ACACCGGAATCTCCACCGTCTCCTCGCCGCGCCGGATCAGGGAGCCGGAGCGGTCCATCGTGACGACGGCGATCTCCGCGAAGCGCGCGAGCTGTGCGGCGGCGGCGTGCGCGTCGTCCGCTCCCGTGAGCGCCTTCGCCTCGACCTCGTTGCCGATCACCACGTCCACATGGTGTTCCAGCAGGTGGAGGAAGTCGTCCCGGTGGCGATTGACGCAAAACGGATCGGCGAGGCTGAAGGCGACCTTCACGCCGTACTGGTTTCCAGCCCGCATGGCGTGGAGCACTGCGTCCTTCTGGTTGGGGTTGTCCCACAGGTAGCCGGTGACGTAGAGGTACTTGCTCCGCCGGAGATCCTCCAGGTTCACGTCCTCCGGGGTGAGGTGGCGGGAGCAGCCGAGGGAGGTGCACATGGTGCGCTCGGCGTCCGGCGTGATCAGCACCAGGCAGAGGCCGGTGGCGCCGTCGCTGACTCCCAGGTTCGGCTGGACGCCCTTCCGGGAGAGCCCTTCCACGTAGAGCGGTCCGTGCTCGTCCGTCCCGACGCGGCTCGTGTAGCATGCCGTCCCGCCCAGGAGTGCGACGCCGAACATGGTGTTCGCGCCGGAGCCGCCGGACTCGCTGTGGACCACGTGCGGAAGGATCTTCGGCGCCAGCTCCTGCTGCTGCGCGTCATCCACCAGCTGCATGCTGCCCTTCTCCACACCCAGCTCCCGCAGCAGCGCGTCGTCCAGCTCCGCCTGGATGTCATAGATGGCGTTGCACATCCCGAACACGTCAAAACTCATCGTCTCTCCTCCGGTAGAACGAACCGGCTCAGTTTCTCACAGCCGGCCGGCCGGAACACAGGCGGCGCGGGGAGCGGTGCGCCGGGACACGGGCGCCGCTCCGGCCGCCGGGCCGCTTCCGGCGGGTGGACAGCAGCCGCGCTCCGAGACGGCCGATCAGGGGCGGACCGTGACGCGCGTCCGGAAGGCATTGTCATCGATGAAGCGGTGGCCGCCCGCCACGAGGCCCACGCGGAACTCGTGCTCGCCGGGAGTGCGGACGCGGATATAGCCCGTCACCGTCACCGTCTCGCCCGGCGCGAGCGTCGCGGCCGGGAACGGGAAGAGCCACGGCCAGGAGCCGGCCGCGTGGCCGCCCGGATGGTCGGACGTCGCCCGGAGGTGGAGCGCGCCGGGGGTTTCCGCGATTCCGCCCTCGAAGTACGCCTGTGGCTCATCCCAGATCACGGGCGACGCAGGCGCGGCCTGCAGCGGCGCCGGGTACGGCAGGTTGTTGCGCACGGTGAACTCCACCTTCAGCAGCTCACCCGCCTTCAGCGTGGTGGGGCTGAAGCGGGCCGAGAGCAGGTGGGGAAGCTGCCGGGCCGTCAGCGCCACGTGGAACTGGATCGGCCAGCTCTGCACCGTGTCCGGCCCCGCGCCCCGCTCGATAACCAGGTTGTAGTGGGTCGGCACCAGCATCCCGGTGGGAGCCGTGAACTCCAGGTAGGTATCCGAGACGGCCCGCGCCGCCACCGGCCGGCCGTTCAGCAGCACGCGCAGCGCGTCCGGGGCGGAGCGGCCCAGCAGGTTGGCGCCCTCCACCCGCACGACCTGACCCGGCAGGGCGGTCGCCGGCTCGATCCGGGAGACGCGCATCAGCCCGGCGGGCCAGAGGAGGCGGACCGGCGCGGCGTACGACGCGTGTCCCGTCGCCACGCGGAGCTCCGCGCGCGCGGGCGCCGGGCGGTCCCAGAAGTCCGCGGGGAGCCACGCCTGCAGCTTTCCGCCCGTCACGGAGCGGAGCGAGAGCGGGATACCGTCCAGCGTGACCACCGGAGGCGCGCCGCCGGCGTGGAGCTCCGCGCCGGAAAGGGTGACCCGGCTCCCCATGCGCAGCTCGCGGGGCAGGCGGAACCCGGTCGGCGCCGGCCGCGGCGTCACCGCCCGGTTCTCCGCCTCTTCGACGCGGGAAGCGGCATCCGCGACGACGGCCCGGAGCTCGCCGCCCGCGGGCGCGACCAGCAGGTTCCCGGATACGACGGCACCCGTGTTGCGGAACTCCACGGCAGCCGCGCCGCCGGCAAACCGGTTGCCGGTG
>CAYQDT010000832.1:0-2487 GCA_964416225.1 uncultured bacterium | reverse complement strand
CACACGCCCTCGGAATCCCTGCGGAGGTGCTCTCCCCGGAGGAGGCGCGGCGCCTGGACCCCGGCCTGCAGCTCGACGCGGCGGGCGCCGTCTACTTCCCGCACGACAGCCACCTGGACTCGGGGCGCCTGCTGGACGCGCTCGTGCGGCGCCTGGAGGCGGGCGGGACCGATTTCCGCTGGCACACCGAGACGGTCGGCTGGCGCGTTCGGGACGGCCGCATCGCGGGGGTGACCACCCCCGGCGGCGAGCTCCATGCCGACGAGTACGTGGTCGCGGGCGGCTCCTGGAGCGCCGCGCTGCTCCGGGACCTGGGGCTCCGGCTCCCGCTCCAGGCGGGAAAAGGCTACAGCGTGACCCTCCCCGACGCCTCTCCGCGGCCCGCGCTCTGTTCGATCCTGGTGGAGGCACGCGTGGCGGTCACCCCGATGGGCCGGGCGCTGCGCTTCGCCGGCACGCTGGAGCTGGGCGGCGCGGACCTCTCCGTGAACCGGCGGCGGCTGGCGGGAATGCTCCGCTCCGTGGGGGAGTATTTCCCCGACTTCCCGCCGGAGCGCCTCCGCGAGCTGCCGGTCTGGAGCGGCCTCCGGCCCTGCTCTCCGGACGGGCTCCCCTACGTCGGCCGGACCCGCCGCGTGGGCAACCTCTGCATCGCAACCGGTCACGCGATGCTGGGGGTCAGCCTCGGACCGATCACCGGTATGCTGGTGGCGGCCGCGCTGGCGGGGGAGCCCCACCCGTTTGACCTCCGCCCGCTGAGCCCGGACCGCTACGGCTGAATCCGGCGACCGGACGCTCCGGCAGGAGGGAGCGCCGGCCCGGCACGCCCTACCCGCGCGTCCGGACGAGGTTCCCGCCGCCGTGAACCCGAACGCGCGCGCGTTCTGGACTATCGTGCCGTAGCCTGGTCCCGGAACGCCCGACGAGCAACCGGTCAACTGGGGGAGTATTCCCGAAACTCATGAGGTACTCCGATCAGCGCAGCGGGAAGATCGCGGCATATTCGGCCGCGGTAACGTCCAGGATCTCGCCTTTGCGTTCGTAGTGGCCGGGGACGCGGGCGCGAATCGTCAGGTCGGCGCCACGCTGGATGAGCAGCTCGCCGACTTCAGGGTTGGCACCTTCGAAATGGGTCAGGGCGTGAAAGATCGGAGTCTGTCCACCCAACCCGTCGGCGTCAATATCGGCGCGGCCGTTGACGTCGGCGCCGTGGTCGAGGAGGAGGCGGGTGGCGTCGAAGAAGCCGTATTCGGCAGCCACGTGGAGCAAGGTGGCGCCGCGCAGCGTGAGCAGGCGGCCGCCGGACGGGCCGCAATCCAGCTCGGGGTAGCGGCGGTGGAGGAGCGACGGGTCGGCGTGGAGGAGGGCAGCGAGCTCATCGTTGCGGCCGCGGAGGATCGGGAGGACCCCGGGAACGTCGTAGCGCGTGCGGGCTCCGGCGTCCAGCAGGAGCTCGATGCAGGCGGTGAGACGCCTGGGGTCGCGCGGGTAAGTCTGGATCACATAGTCGAGAGCGGTGCCGGGATCTCTGGGGTTGCCCCGGTTGGGGTCGGCGCCGTGATCGAGAAGCCACTGGAGCGGCTCCGGCTCGAGATTCTCGCACGGGGTGAAGAGCACGGGGAACCAGCCCCAGCACAGCCCGTTGACGTCGGCGCCATGGCGGACCAGGAGCTCCATCATCGGAATCCGGCCGGGCTGGGCCACCCGCATGAGCGGCACGTCTTCGATCAAGACTTGGCGAAGTTCGGGCGTGGAGGTCAGGATGGCCTGGACACGCTCCAGGTCATTGGCGTCGATCGCTTGGTGGAGGGCGGAACGGTCGGGAAGCTGCATGAGCGAATCCTTTCCGTTGGCCCGGTGCGCCGCTTCGGACCGGCTTCGGGTGCGGTGGACCGACGCGCCGCGCTCTCCCGCGGGGCTGCCTCTCGGGCCAGACGTACGTGCCTGGATGTTGCGGCTTCCGGCTCACAGTTAGGGTGCTTCAAGGAGTCGGCACATTTCATCGGCATACTTCGAGAGGCGGTCCCAGGGATTCGCAGCCTTGGGGTCCCCGCGGCGAAAGGGGCCTTCAGTGACGTAGAGCCAGCGCACGTACTGTCGCGCCCGTTGCAGGGCCTCCGGGTCGAGCTGTAATTGGGAATGGATCAGCACCGCCCGCGTGAACGGAGGGTGCTCGGCGTAGCCTCCGGCAACGTCCCCCTTCAGCTGGGCCTCGGGTGGCCAGTGGTCGTTCTCATGGACGATGATCACGTCCGCCGCGCCGGCCGTGAAGTACCGACCTGGAGTGCTCGCTCCGGGATTTGCGACCGCCGGCCAGTATCCGGCATCGTGGGCGTAACGGGTGAGCGCGGCCTGATAGCTGGCCGCAGCCTCTGTGTCTTCATAGATCATCTCGTCAAAGAAGATCCCGTGGACGCGCGGGTACAACTTTAGCCAGAGATCTAACTCTGCCCTCACTTCCGCCGGCGGGCGCTTCGCATAGCTGGT
>CAYQDT010000831.1:0-2490 GCA_964416225.1 uncultured bacterium | reverse complement strand
GGAAGATTTCCGGATTCTTCCTGCTGGGACAGAACCCCGCTGTTGGAAACCAGGACGCTGCCTTTGTCCGGAAGGGGCTCGCGCAGCTCGACTGGATGGTCGTCCGCGATCCCTATGAGAACGAGACCGCATCCTTCTGGTATGCCTCGCCGGAGGTGGAGCGCGGCGAGCTGGACCCGAAGCAGATCAAGACGGAAGTCTTCCTGATCCCCGCCTCCATCACGGGCGAGAAGGAGGGAAGCTACACCAACACGCACCGCCTCCTCCAGTGGCACGACAAGGCGGTGGATCCGCCCGGCGCGTCCCGCAGCGAATCGTGGTTCTTCTATCACCTCGGCCTGCGGCTGAAGGAGCTCTACGCGGACGACCCGTACCCGGACTCGATGCGCGTCCGGCAGCTCCGCGACCTGGCCTGGCACTATCCGGTCGAAGGACCCCACGGGGAGCCGGACGTGGAGTGCGTGCTGCAGGAGATCAACGGCTACACCGTGAACGACGGGGCGCCCGTGAAGGGATTTGCCGACCTCAAGGACGACGGCACGACGGCGTGCGGCTGCTGGATCTATTCCGGGGTGATGCCGGAGCCGGGCGTCAACCTGTCCCGCTCCCGGCGCCCGGATGACGGCGGCCACCCGGGAACGCACCTTCACTGGGGATTTTCCTGGCCGGCAAACCGCCGGATCCTCTACAACCGCGCCTCCGCGGATCCGCACGGGAAGCCGTGGTCGGAGCGGAAGAAGTACATCTACTGGGACCCCGTGAAGGGCGAGTGGAGCGGTCCGGACGTCCCGGACTTCCCCAAGACCAAGTCGCCGGAATATCGGCCGGACTGGAGTAAGGAGCCGAAGGGGATGGACGCGCACCCCGGCACGGCGCCGTTCATCATGATGAACGACGGCCTGGGATGGTTATTCGTCCCGTCCGGGCTGAAGGACGGTCCCGTTCCCACGCACTACGAGCCGGTGGAGTCGCCGCTGAAGAACCCGCTCTACGACCAGCAGAACAACCCCGGCACCAAGCTCTGGCCGCGACCCGACAATCCCCTGCACACCGTCGGAGATCCCGATTTCCCGTACGTGATCACCACCTACCGTCTCACGGAGCATCACACCGGGGGCACCATGACGCGCTACGTCCCCTGGCTGGCGGAGCTGCAGCCCGAGGGCTTCGTGGAAATCGGAACGGAGCTCGCGCTGGAGAAGGGGATTGTGAACGGCGGCTGGGTGACGGTGCGCACGGCTCGCGGCGAGGTGGAGGCGCGGGCGCTCGTGACGCCGCGCCTCACGCCGCTGCAGGTGGGCCAGCGGAAGGTTCACGTGGTGGGCATGCCGTGGCACTTCGGGTGGAAGGGAATCGCGCAGGGCGAGCCGGCGAACACGCTCGCTCCAATGGTGGGCGACGCGAACACCAGCATCCACGAAGGCAAGGTCTTCACGTGCGACCTCCGAGCGGGCCGCAAGGCGACGGCGGGTGACACACCCCATCGCGAAGGTCCGGGCAGCCCGGCGGCCATGACCGGCGGCAAGGGAGATGCCGGGTTGGCGGATTCCGCGGAATGAGCCCGGAACCGGGCTGCGCTTGCCGGTGGACGCCGGCGCGGTTCGACGACGGCCCCGGCCATCCCCTCGAGGGGCGGATGAAATGGGCGGATGAAATGGGCGGATGAGATGAGTGAGCCGACGCGCGAAGCCTTTCCCCGGAGCAGCTATGAGCCGGGCAGCCAGCAGACGGCCCAGTTCCCGAGCCACGAGGCGTACGGGCAGCCACCGCCCGCGCCGCCGGAGGGCCATGAGGCGGAGCTCACCGCCGGGTACGGGGTCCAGCCGGGACAGGTCTACGGCTTCCTGACGGACACCTCGATCTGCATCGGCTGCAAGGCGTGCGAAGTGGCCTGCAAGGAGTGGAACAACCTCCCGGCCGACAACCTGGCCTGGCTGGGCACCAGCTACGACAACACGCTCTCCCTGAGCCACAAGACATGGCGGCACGTCAGCTTCGTGGAGCAGGCGCCGAAGCAGGACGGGCCGCCGCGGTGGCTCTTCCAGAGCGATATCTGCAAGCACTGCGACCACGCCGGGTGTCTGGAAGCGTGTCCCACCGGCTCCATCGTCCGCAGCGAGTTCGGCTCCGTGGTGATCCAGCAGGATATCTGCAACGGCTGCCAGTACTGCGTCCCGAGCTGCCCGTACGGCGTGATCACCGTCGGCATGGAGGAGGACGGCAAGGCGCACAAGTGCACGCTCTGTTATGACCGGCTGAAGGGCGGGATGGAGCCGGCGTGCTCGAAGTCATGTCCCACCGACTCGATCCAGTTCGGGCCGATCGACGCACTCCGCTCCCGGGCCCGGGAGCGGGTGCGGGCGCTGAATGAGAACGGCTTCGAGACGGCGCAGCTCTATGGCTATCCGGAGCAGCAGGGAGCCACCGGTGGCGTCGGCGGTCTTCGCAGCTTCTTT
The DNA here is from genome assembly GCA_964416225.1 of uncultured bacterium. GTDB lineage: Bacteria > Armatimonadota > SYMT01 > SYMT01 > SYMT01 > CAYQDT01. Next base: position 34 of record CAYQDT010000831.1, on the reverse strand, counting down.
CTCTTGATGGACCGGCCCAACGTCTACAACCTGC
>CAYQDT010000830.1:0-2499 GCA_964416225.1 uncultured bacterium | reverse complement strand
CGTCGTCGTGGCCGTAGCCGCGCCCGTAACCCCGAACCCCCGCCTGCTCCAGGAAGTCATCCATGGCCCGGCGCACTCCGTGGAACCGCTCCCGCGCCTCGCGAGTCGTGTGGGCGTGCAGGATTCGCTGCTGCGCGACGCGCATCTGGCGATCCAGCTCCCGGGCCGCGAGCCGGACATTGGCGTCCGGGTTTCCGGCCTCGATCAGCGCGTGGATGGCGTGCGCCTGGCCCTGGAGGGCGCCCGCCGCCAGCACCGCCAGCAGCTCGTCGTTCGATTCATGCGGCTCGTCACTGTTCTGGTGATGCGCCGTCTCGACGAGCGTGTTGAGCAGCGCCTCCGTGGCATTGTCCAACCGGTGAACCGCCGGGACGAGCCGGTGGTCGGCTCGAGCCGGGCTCGCCCCCAGCACGGCGCCGCCCGCCAGAGCCGCCACGCCCGCCACTGCCTTGCCGATCATCTCGCGTCGCTGCATCGTGCTACCTCCCGGTGCTTGCCGGCCCTGGAGGAGGCCGGCCGATCTCTTCGTCGTGTGCTGGAAAAGAACCGCCCGGCCGGCGCGGCGTTCCCGCTAAGTTCTCCGGGCGCTCCGGCATCCGGAAGGCGGAAGGGAGGGAACCCCGGGAGGCGGGACGGGTTCTGGAGGTCCGATAGCCCGGCGATCGCAGCGCGCGAGCAGCAGACCGGTTATCCGGATGACCCGGTACGGGTCGCCCGCCGTTCACCGAGGGAGTAACCTGTGAAAACGTTTGCGATGGTGATACAGAGCGCCTTGCTAAGCGCCACCCTGCTGACCGGGGCCGCGTTTGCCCATGCCGGGCATCCGCATGGAAAGAGCACCGCCGCGGCGGCGCTGACCTGCCCGGTGACGCATGACCGGATCCACGCCGCGGCGAACACGCCGAAGGTGGTGGTCAACAACCAGCCGGTCCTGCTCTGCTGCGCGGACTGTGTCGGGAAGATGAAAGCGAACCCCGCGAAATACCTCCGGAGCAGCAAAGATCCGGTCACCGGCAAGCCGTTCCGGGTCACGGCGAAGTCCCCCAGGCTGGAGCGGAACGGCGACGTGTTCCTCTTCAGCAGCGCGAAGACGGCGGCGGAGTTCCGGAAGGAGCCCGCGAAGTTCAGCCAGCCGGCGGCGAAGTAGGCGCGCGAGCGACCGAAAAAAGGACCACCCGCGCGGGCGGTCCTTTTTTCGGTCGAAGGGAGCGATCGCTATCGCGCCGAGGGGGCCAGCCGGCCATCCGTCTCGGCCAGCTTCAGGGCGAGGAGCGCGGAGAGGCGCGGTGAGCTATCCGCGGCTCCGTGCTCCATGTGCTTCATATGCTCCATATGCCCCGGGTGTCCATCCGGCTTTCCGGGCTTGCCCCGATCGGGTTGGGCCGGGTGCGGGTGGTCCATCGGGGACATATGCTCCATGTGGTCCATGTGCTCCATCTGCCCCATTCCGGACATCGGAGCCATCCGGCGGGGGCGGATGCGGAGGAACAGCTGCACGCCGACCGGGAAGTCGCCGTACGCCCGGTCGAGGGCGGCGTCCTTGGCGTAAACGGTGACCATGGCGCCGAGTGCCGTCTCGAACTCCTTCAGGTGGCCGATGTCTCGCGCATAGCCGAGGCTGAAGGCGTTCACCAGGAACTGGCGGTGGGAGCGGGGATCGGCGTCCGGGAAGAGCTCGTCCTTATCCACGCGCTCGATCCGGCCGAAGAGGTAGTTCCGCTCCGCCCAGTTGTAGCTGCTCTCCAGCAGGAAGCCGTCCGAGGGCTTGCCGGAGGCGCCGCCCGCGGTGGTCCCGTCATTGCGGCCCCAGGCAAGGGTGGTCGTCCAGAAGCCGCCCTTCATCGGGCGGAAGTACTGCGCGCTGAACGTGGTCCGGTCGACATCTCCCTGGCGGGGGGTATAGTAGATCTCCGGCTTATCCAGGTGTCCCCGGGAGAGCTGGAACACCCAGTTCGGACCCGGCGCGTAACTGAGCCGCCCAGAGACGGAGTTCAGCCGGATCGGGTCGATATCCCAGCGCCGGCTGTCCGGCTCGTGGCCGTTGAACCAGGAGAGCTCTCCCTTCCACCGGCTGCTCTGCAGGCCGGCCGTGACGACGCCGAAGGAGATGTGGGTGGAATCCAGCCAGTGGTGCGTGAGCGGGGCGGTGGGGATCTCCATGGCCGAGGCGCGGTGCATGAAGGCAACCGGTCCCAATGCCGGCTCCCCGGCGGGCGCCAGGTAGAGGTAGGCCGCGAGCTTCCGACCGACGGGGTGGCTGTATTGACCGGCGATCTCCATGAAGAGGTCGTGCGGGTGCTGCCGATCGACGAGCCCTTCGCCCGTCTGGAAGAGCTGTGGCTGGCCGTTGCTGCCCAGAGTGGCCGGCTCCAGGGAGAGCATGGTGCGGAGCATCAGCTCACCGCTTCCCAGCGAGCGGGTGCCCATGGCCATGTACCAGTTCGTGGAGACGGGCCGGGAGACCCCGCGCGGCCCCGTCTGGGCATCATACATCAGCAC
>CAYQDT010000829.1:840-2503 GCA_964416225.1 uncultured bacterium | reverse complement strand
CGGCGGCACGCCGGCCCGGCTGGGCCGCCGCCGCCGAAGTCGCCAACCCGATGAGCCGCCACCCGGCGGTCAAGCGCCACCGCTCCCTCTGGCTGCCGAAGTGGGAAGCGGTGTGGTGCAAGGTGACCGCCGAGGACGGGACCTGGGGCCTCGGCTCCACGGGCCCCGGTCCCCTCGCGGACCCGCTCATCCGGGAGCACCTGGGCCCGCACCTGGTGGGCCAGAACTGCTTCGCCACGGAGCGACTGTACGACGCGATGCTCCGGATGACGCACCCCTACGGGGCCACCGGGCTGGCGAGCTACGCCGTGAGCGCGATCGACCTGGCGCTCTGGGACCTGAAGGGGAAGCTGCTGGGCCGGCCGGTCTACGAACTGCTGGGCGGTCCGGCGCGCGAGCGCCAGTTCTGCTACGCCACCGGGAACGATGTCGACTGGTACCAGGAGCTCGGCTACGGTGCCTTCAGGCTGGCCTGCCCGTATGGACCCGCGGACGGCCTGGACGGCCTGCGGCGAAATGCGGAGCTGGTCGCCGCGACGCGGGCCCAGATCGGGGATGCCGCCGAGTTGATGCTGGACTGCTGGATGGCGCTCGACGTGGAGTATACGGTCCGGCTGGCGGAGCTGCTGCGCCCCCACCGGCTGCGGTGGCTGGAGGAATGCCTGATCCCCGAAGACCTGGAGGGGCACCAGGAGCTGCGCCAGCGGCTGCCGTGGCAGCCCCTGGCCACGGGCGAGCACTGGTACACGCCGTACCCCTTCTCCTGGGCGGCGTCCCGGCGCGTGGCCGACATCCTGCAGCCGGACATCCAGTGGTGCGGCGGCGTCACGGCCTGCCTCCGGATCCTCCATGTGGCGGAGGCGGCGGGGCTCACGGTGATCCTGCACGCCGGCGGCAACACGCCGTTCGGCCAGCACTTCACCTACGCCATGCCCGGAATGGCGTGGCTGGAGACGTTCGTCGGCTCCGATCCCGGCGTCCCGCTGGCGGAATCGCCCCGCATCCCGGGGCAGGCGGTCCCGGACGGCGGCTGGCTGGTCCCCAGTGATGCACCGGGGTTTGGCCTGGAGATCGACCCGGAGTGGATCGAGCCGTTCGCATGACGTGCCGCCCGCGCCGCGCCGTTCGCTGCACCATCATCCAAGAGGAGAGACCATGAACCGATCCGCCGGAATCCCCCGCGCCGCCGGAGTGTTGGCCGCCGGCCTGTTGCTGGGCGCCGTGCCCTTCTGCTTCCGCTCCCCCAGCCGCGCCGCCGCTGCGGAGACCCCGCCGCCCGTCCTCTACTTCGACCACGCCCGCGTGGAGGACGGATTCCGCAAGGGCGGGGTCCTCTTCCACGACCCGCAGCGCAGCTACCAGGTCCACACCAGCCGCCGGGAGGGCCCGGGAGAGGCGGAGCTGCACACCCGGGATACGGACATCTTCTACATCCGGGAAGGGAGCGCCACGTTCGTAACCGGCGGGAGGATGGTCGAGCCGCGGAGCCTCGCTCCGGATGAGGTCCGCGGCCGGTCGGTCGCGGGCGGTGAAGCGCACCGGCTGATGCCGGGCGACGTGATCATCGTGCCGCGCGGGACGCCCCACTGGTTCCGCGAGGTGAGCGGGCCGCTCACCTACTTCACGGTCAAGGCGCGATAGACGGGCCGCCGGAATTCCGCGC
>CAYQDT010000829.1:0-830 GCA_964416225.1 uncultured bacterium | reverse complement strand
CCCAACGACCCGCCTAACCCAGCCCGACGCCCGATCCGGCGCCGCCCCGCCCGGCGACGAATCGCCGGACTATCCATGCGAAACCCCTGCGGGGTTCCGCTAACGTCAGCCCCGGAGGGGCTTCAGCGTCATGGTAGCCCGGTGATTCCATCACCGGGCGATCAACCGGGGGACCTGCGGCCGATCCGCCAACGGGCGACCCGCCGCCGCCCCGCCCCGCCCGCTCGCCGCTCGGCAGCGGGACGGATCGCCGGCCCCGTCTTGGGTGAGAGGCCGTCGGCCGCGCCGGAGTGGTGAAGGGCATCCCGGCCGCGCGGGCCGGGGTGCCTCTGGCGCCGGTCTTCGCGCGACGGAGATCGCGGTCCGGCGGCGTAGGAATCTCTCACGGCCCGGCGAAGATATTTCAGCTACTCAACAGAGCGCAGCCGCTCTCGCCGGGTGCCGCGGCTTCCTGAGCACCCCACCCGCGCGGGTGGCGACAGGCGGAGGGTCTTCAACCGTACGGATCGTACACGAACAGGAGGAAGGCCATGGCGAAGATGGAGCGAAAGAGCTTCGACGCCCCGGAGGAGACCCGGAGCATCGATAAGGGCCGGCTGGACGTCGTCAAGATGGGCGACGTGACGGCCATGCGTGCGCACTTCGAGCCGGGGTGGCGGTGGTCCGAATGTGTCAAGCCGATTGCGGGCACCGAGAGCTGCCAGGTCGCGCACGTGATGTACATCGTTTCCGGCCAGATGAGAGTCCGGATGGACGATGGGACGGAGGTCCAGTTCGGTCCGGGCGACGTGGGGACCATTCCCCCGGGACATGACGCCTGGATCGTCGGC
>CAYQDT010000828.1:0-2512 GCA_964416225.1 uncultured bacterium | reverse complement strand
CGTCCTGCACGTCCAGGAATGCATCCACACCGCCCCCCTCCTCCTGGTAGGAGAGGCCGCACTGGTAGCTGTCCGGACGGGGAAGACCGGAGATCAGCCAGACGATCTGGGCCTCAACCGTGTTCGCCCAGGGATGGCCGCGGTACCGCACCACATGCTCGCCGAGGCGGTTGTAATAGCCGACGTTGTACCCGAACTCGCCCTTGTGGTCCGCAACCGAGGACGCCTCGGCGTGGAACAGGTCCAGGGTCAGGGTCTTGTCGCCGGTGTTCTGGACCTCCAGGATGCGCACGGCGCCGCAGTGCTCCGGGTGGATGAAGTCCAGGATCTGGGCCCGGAGCCCCGGCCGGATGTAGGACGTCTGCAGGACGTTCGTGTCTTCCAGGTAGCGCTGTTCGACCTGGAAGTCTTCGTGGGAGAACCAGAAGCAGCGCTTTTCCTCGCGGAGGTAGACGCCGAACTGCGATTGGATGATGTGTCGAAAAAAGCCGATGGAGGGATAGAACGCTTCCGTCATCGCCCCATCGGCACGAACCTTGGCCGACATTGCCCCGTTGCCGACCAGCCCAAAATCCGCGATCATGCAATATTTTCCGAAGTCACCTCATCGGTCTCGTCGTCCATGTCGCGAGACACGCGGGCACTGATGCCTTTCCCTGTAGGGAGAACCATAACGACCGGGCGGCGGATGTCCTCGGTCATCTCACAGGCGTCGGCGCTGACACGGTCAACGTGCGGGAGCGCGTTGACGCCGTGCGCGCCCATCACCACCAGATCGCAATCCGCCTGCGTAGCCACTTCCTGAACCTTCGACCGCGGCTCACCCACCTCCAGGCGGGTTTCTACTGAGACCTGGGCGGAAACCGAGCGGAGGGTACGGCGGCTCTCCTCAAGTAAGAACTTTCCCCGCTCCAGGTCCACCGGCTTGCCGGAAGGGGCCACGTGCAGGACCAACAACTGCCCCGTCGGATGGCGGCGCGCGGCATATTTGAGCGCCTCTACCGAGGATTGTGAACCATCGATCGGCACCAGGGTCATCATTTTTGCCTTGCCTTCCACTTCCAAGAGCCAGCTCGATCGGCAACCCGGACCAGGGAGGCAGCCCGGCTGGAACCGCCTCCCAGAATTTTCATTTCGATTGCTCGCTGAACCGCTAATCGGCGCTCCGGACACGCTGCGTGATACGGCAAAAGTCCACTGCAGGTGGCCCCAGTGTTCCCCGCCTTACCACCGATGACACCTGCCTGTCCGGGGTGCGTTGCCGGCGTCCCTGCCGCGCCGGCCAACTCGCGGTGCCGGCTAAAATCGGTTGCGGAGTCACCCATTGTCCGGCAACCGATCTGTTGCTATGTTATCGGGTTGTACGATGCGCCGCAATCATCGTCACGGCGAACCGGGCTAGCGATCCGACTGGCCGGCGGCCAGGTACTGGAGGCGCCGGACCATCAGCTCCACCACGTGATCCCAGGTGTATTGGCGTGCCGTCTCGATCCCGGCGCGGCGCATCCGGTCCGTCTCCTCCGGGCGCGAGAGCAGGTCCGCCACCGTGGCGGAGATCTCATGGGCGTCGTCCGTATCGAGGACGATCGCGTTCTCATAGGAGCGCGCATACTCCTCGCCGGTCGCCCCCGTGAACGCCAGCCCGCCGGCGGCCATCACCTCGAGGCCCACTAGGCCGAACGGCTCGCGACCGCTGTTCTGGAGCATTGCATCCGCCACATGGCACAGCGCGCGGGAGAGCGGCTCGGAAAGGTAGAACTGGACGTTCAAGAGATCCGCGCCTTCCGAAGCATCGAGGAGTTCGCGCATCAGGGTCTTCGGATCCCGGCTGTCCGAGCGGACGTCGCGGACCCGAAGGCCGGCGGCCAGCGCCCGCTGGATCACATCGTGACCGTGTGCCTCCAGCCCGCCCTTCGCGATGAACAGTACCGGCAGCCGCATCCGCTTCAACGCCGCCGCGGCATCCACGGCCATCAGCCACCGCTTGTCCGGATCGAAGCGGGCCACCTTGGCCAGGGTCAGGCGGTCCTTCAGGCGGGACTGCGCCATCTTGACCAGCTCATCGACGAGCGGCGAGGGCTCAAGCCGCCGCGCGGGAATCCCGTTCGGCAGCACCAGCGGGTTGCAGCCCCAGTTCCACATCTCGTGTTTCATCCAGCGGCTGACCGTGGAGATGCTCTGGGTGTTCCGAAGGCGGGCAAAATCCACGTTCTCGAAGCCGAGCGTGTTGTTCGCGTTCCAGAGCATGACCACGTCGTCGCGGAGCCCGGCATACCAGAGCGCGTCGGAGAGGTCGCAGGCCGTGCTGGCCGTATGCCACTCCTCGGACAGCACGACGACCCGGCGACCGCTCGCCACGGCGGGCCCGATCCGCTCCGTCACGAGGTGGCGCGGGATGGAGTGGCGATAGTCCACCAGCTTGCCGTTCTCGCCGTCGTACACGCCGTTCGGGTGGTAGCGGCTCACCCACTGGCACCACCGGTGATAGAAGAGCGGGAGGCCGTCCACCTGC
>CAYQDT010000827.1:0-2516 GCA_964416225.1 uncultured bacterium | reverse complement strand
CGTTTCGGGCGAATACCGGACGTAGTTGCAGACGAAGAGGTCCAGGAGGCCGTCCCGGTTGTAATCCGCGACGTCGACCCCCATTCCGCCCTGCAGCTGGCCATCGTAGGAGAGCGCCACTCCCCGGACGAGCGCTTCGTTCTGAAACGCACGGCCTGCCCGGTTGATATAGAGATCGGCCGGCATTTCGTCGTTGGCGAGGTAGAGATCCGGCCAGCCATCGTGATTCAGGTCCGCAAAAACCGCACCCAGGCACTTGCCCTTCTGGTCCGAAAGGCCCCACTCCCGCGTGCAGTTCGTAAAGTGAAAGTTCCCGCGATTCCGGAACAAAAATCCGGTCTGCGCATCGTAGAACTTCGGACCGCATGAGGAACGATGCTCTCCGTAGTTGCAGAGCTGGGTGGCCTGGCCGTCGAACGCGACGTAGCGCCCGACATACAGGTCCACGAGGCCGTCGCGGTCGATGTCTCCCACGGCGGCGCAGGAATACCAGCTCGTTGGTGAAACCGGCTCCAGGCCGGAGCCGGACGTCACATCCCGGAACCGACCGCCGCCCAGGTTCCGGAAGATCCGGCAGACGCCGTAGCCCACGAGGACCACATCCGGGCGGCCGTCGTTGTCAAAATCGCCCACCGCGCAGCCCTGGTAGAAGCCCGGCTGATCCAGGCCGCTGCCCGCCGTCACGTCGGAAAAGGTACCGTTTCCATTGTTGCGGTAGAGTGAGCACCGGCCACCGTTTCCCGCGCCCTCCTGACCGAGGAGCAGCAGATCCGCATTCCCATCGCCGTCGAAGTCCAGGACAGCACAGCCGGTGCCCATCGTTTCCAGGATATTCAGGGGCGTCCTCCCGCCATGCCCCAGCGTGAAGCGGATGCCCGCCCCGGCCGTGGCATCGCGGAACCATCCGTCGGCGGCCCGAACGGCACCGGGCGTCGCGGCGCGAGACGATTGACGGCGTGCTTGAAAGGACAGGCTGATCCCGACAGCCGCCGCCACTCCGATCGCGGCCATCAGCGCGCGCCGCTTACCCATTCCAGCCGGCATCCTCACGGCGTGTGTGCCTCGGCGGGCCCGGCAGCGGCCGGCTTCAACTGCGCCACCAGGCGCTTTGCCTCCTCACGTACCGCACGGTCCTTCGGCTGCAGGTCGAGGTAGCGGCGGTAGAAAATGAGCGCGCTTTCGTCGTTTCCATATTTCCGGTAGGCGCGCGCGAGACGCAGCACCACCGTCCCGTTGCGCGGATCGCTCCTCCAGCGGTTCTCGAGACCCTCGATCTCCTGCTTGGCCGCGACCAACTCCTGGAAGGCCTTCATGTATCTCCGGCCTTCCTCCACCTTGCCGAGGTTCGTCAAACACAGCCCGAGGTGGTACAGACAGCGCGAGGAGGAGGGATCGAGCCGCTGTACCGTGCGAAACTGATCGACGGCCCGCGACCAATCCCGCCGGCGCTCATAGAGCTCTCCCAGGGCGAGCCGGAATTCCGGGACGGAGCGGTCCCGTTCAAGAGCGGCCTGCAGGTGCTCTTCGGCCAGCCGCTGCGCCTCCTTCCCGGGGCCCTTTTGCAGGTAGACGCTGCCCAGCCAATACTCCGTGGCGGCATCGCCGGGAGCGAGACCGCGCGCCTTTTTCAGAGCCTGCTCCGCCTGGTCCAGCCGCGAATAATGCAGGTACAACTGGCCGAGGTCGCTCCAGAACTCCGCGCGGCGCGGATCCAGCTTCACCGCCCGCTCCATGGCCGCCACGGCCCGGTCGGACATGTGCGCGTCGCCGTACTCCTTGCCGAGCGTGTACCACGCGACCGCCTTTTTCGGCTCCAGCGCGGTGATTTTCTCAAGCGGAGCGAGTGCCCGGTAGCTGCTCCCCATCCGGTGGTAGGCCTGGGCGAGACCGAGCAGTGCCGTGGTGTCCCGCGGGTTCAGCCGCGACGCCGCCTCGAAGCAGGGAAGGGCATCATTCGGCTTCCCGCTCTGGAGCAGGAGGGTGCCGAGGCCAATCTGCGCCGCCGGGAGCTTCGGGTCCAGAGAGACCGCCCGGCGGAACGCGCGCTCGCTGTTCGCCAGGTCTCCTGATTTCACGAGAGCGGAGCCGTAGTACTGAAAAACGAGCGGGTCGTTCGGATGATCGTGAATGGCAAGCGCGAGCTGATCCGGCCCCAGGACACTCAGCTCACGCTCGCGTGCCCAACGACTGTTCCGCACCAGCAGGCCGCCGGCGATGGCCAGCACCCCGCAAACAAGGAGTACGGTCAATCGTCTCGGAGACCGGGCGCCGGTGGGAGAATCGAGCGGTACTGCGTGCATAGGGCGGCAAGAGCGGTGGGAAGCGGGGCGGAGGCGGTCCCGGCGGGGCAGCGGATGGGCGGCGCCATCCATTGCAGGGGATGGTTTTTGATGGAATTCCAGCCAGGGTACGGAGAAATACGCAATACCCGCTCCGCCTGTTCCCAAGGGCTGCATCGGGAACCATGGGGCAAGCTGGCCGTGTCCCGCGTCCGGAGGTTCCGCGGTACGTCGACC
>CAYQDT010000826.1:0-2522 GCA_964416225.1 uncultured bacterium | reverse complement strand
GACGACGCCTTTGGCGACGAAACGGTCGAGAGCGGCCTGGAGACGATCTTTCATCGCGAGCACCCTCAGCGCGTTCTGCGCGGTTGCATTGGATTGGAATCAGGTTGACGACGCGATGGTTCCCGGTCGCGGCGGCGCTGTCAACGGGAGGTTCAGACCGGTCCGGCCTGCCGCTGGGAAGCGGTGGCGGAGGCGTTGCCGACGTCGTGGACGTTGATGTCGAACCGCTCCGTGCCGCGGATCCACATCTCGTCGTTCGCGAAGCCGGCGTGCTCCGAGAGGGCGATGGTGGACATGCGCCGGTCGCCGAACTCGGCGGCCTTGCTGAAGTCGCCGAAGAGGCAGACCACCTGGTTGATGGCCGACTGGGACGGCATCTTCTGCGCGAACTCCACCGGATAGCCGAGGAAGGTCGGGCGGGTGCTGGAGAGCCCCTTCTCCACCTCGGCCGCGGTCACGCCGCCGGCGGCGAGCGCGAGGCTCTCCATGACGGTGTGGTAGAAGCTCTTGTGGCAGACCCAGCAGGTGCGCGGGCTGTCCGCGTAGCGGGGCAGCCGGCCCTTCACCTTGGTGAAGTCCGTCAGCACCGCGCCGCCGTAGCTGGTCGCGTAGCCCGTGCCGCTCGCCACCACCAGGCCCGCGATGTTCGCGATGGTGCCGTTGAGGTTCGTGAAGGCCGCCCGGATGCCGGTGATGCCGCCGTAGGGGCTCGTGCCGTTGCCGTTCAGGCCGCAGTCATCCTCCAGCCCGGCAAAGGCGTAGGCGATCTCCGCCGCCAGGTCGTTGCCGATGTCGATGATCGCGTCTTCAGCCAGCTCGCTGGAGAACTTCGCGAGGCAGATGATCTTCTTCGCGACCAGCTCGACATTGTCCCAGCCCTTCACGGACTCCGTCGCGGCCTGGGAGTCGGTGGCGAAGTAGGCCGTCAGGCCGTTCGTGCGCCGGGGGATGTTCAGCGTGTCGCTGGTCATCTTCCGGTTGCGGAACAGCCGCCGCACCACCCCGAACTGCTCGCGCAGGTCGATGAGGTCGTTCTCGAACTGCGGGGGCACCAGGAACCCGCCGGCGGAGTTGATGCTCTCGCCGTGGGCCAGGTTGACGACCTTCTCCTGCTTGCCGTGCGCCTGCACGCCCATCAGGGCGATGTCGTGCTGGAGACACCACTCCCGCGCCTTCTGGTTGGCGCCGACCGTGGCCAGGAACCACATGCCGAAGCCAAACGCTTTCTGGCGCGCCGTCAGCCCGTCACCGTCCTTGAAGGAAGTGACCTTGCTGCGCAGCGCCTCGGCCGGCACGGCCCACGCCTGGGACCGCTCACCGCCGAACTCGCGCGCCTCGCCCGGAACGGGGGGCGCCCCCGCCGGCGGCTGCTGTTTCCCGCGGCCGAACGGCACGGGCGGAACGGCCTTGTCGTTCCAGGCCGCGAGGTCCTGCGCCCGCTTGGCCAGGCTCTGCGCCTTCTCGATCTGGAGGCGGACCTGCTCCATCTCCTCCACGACCCCTTCGGCCCGAGCACTCTCGGAATCGGAAAGGGCCTCCTCCTTCTCGGAGAGGCCCTTCCACTCGGCTTCCAGCGCCGCGAAGCGCTGGCGTAGCTGTTCGATGTTCACTTGTTTAACTCCCAATGAGCAGCCGGTTCACGTCTGCCCTGGTGCTGAGAACGCGTTGACGCAGATGCTGCAGATCTCGCGGCCGGGCCTCGGGGCTCTGATCGAGCACGTGAGAGAGCCGGTCCCGCAGGGCCTCCAGCTGCGCGCGCCGGGCCGGTGAGAGCGAGCGGCCTTCCGCCGCCCGCAGCGCCCCAATCTCCTCCGCGCGCTGAATGCAGTCGTCCACGAGCGCCCGCGCCGTCTCCAACTGCTCCTCGAACGAGGTGGCCGCCCGCGGCCCCCCGCACTCCTCGAAATCGCCCCGGGCCAGCAGTGTTCGGTAGGCGCTCCGGCAGAGTGCCAGCTGCGTCCCGTCCAGCCGCCCCGCCCGTGAGAAGGCGAGCCCCTTGCGGAACCCCGCCCCCGGCACGGCGCCGTCATACACTGCCGAGACTTCGCCCTGGCGCGCATCGTGCAGGGAGTATGAGGCCTTGCCGTCGGGCACGCCCCGGCCCCGCTGCGCCTCGATGTCCCGCTCGTCCATGCCGTAGTAGGTCCCGGGCACGTGGTCGCAGAGATAGGCGCCTTCCCGGTCCCGCTCGAACAGGTCGTGGCCGCAGACGTCGCAGATCTGCGCTCCGCCATACAGGCCGACGGAGACATCGAAGATCGTGCCGGCGTCGATCCCGGCGGCCAGGTCATCCGTGCTCGGGCCGCCGTCGCCGTTGGGGCGCGCGCCGCGGAGCCTGTAGATGCCCTGCACGCAGCGGTGCCGGGGCTGGCCGTCCTGCTGCGTCGCGTCGTAGCGGCCGCTGACGTGTTGACAGTTGCGATAAGCGGCGGAGCTCACCGTCACGTTGCTGAACGTGCCGTTCACCTCGCCCGTCCCGCTAAAGATCCGAATCAACGTGCCGTTTGTCACTGCAGTCGGTA
>CAYQDT010000825.1:0-2522 GCA_964416225.1 uncultured bacterium | reverse complement strand
ACCAGAAAAACTGGGCCGTCGCGTATCTCGCCACCTCGCTGCAGTCGCCGGATCGGCGCCAGGTGGAGCTGCGGGTCGGCAGTGACGACGCGGTCAAGGTGTGGCTGAACGGCAAGCTGGTGATCAGTCACCTCATCGAGCGCGGCGCTGCCCCGGACCAGGAAGCTGCGCGGGTGACGTTGGAGCCCGGCGAGAACCGGCTCCTCGCGAAGGTGGTCCAGGGCCACAGCAAATGGGAGTTCTACTACGGGCTGGGCGGCAGCACCGCGGGCGTGAGGCAGCTCCGGGGCGAGGGAGAAGCCACGGCGGATGGCCGCTTCTGGCGGCTCGCGGGACCCTTCACCTACCCAATGGCCGCCGGGCTGCGAGGCGGCTGCGATCCGGTCTTTCCGCCGGAGCGAAACGTGGACGAGCGGGCCCGGTTCCGCAACGGCGCCGGCGCGGAGTTCGGGTGGCGCGAGGTGGTCGCCGACACCGGCCAGGGCCCGAGCCTCGTCTCGCAGCTGATGGCCAGGGAGAGCCGCGGACCCCTCGACCGGGTCCGCGTGCGGGACGCCGACCGGCTGATCACTTCCACCGAGACGCCCGTCCAGCCGAACGGCTCAACCCAGGCCGACGTCCCGCCGGATGCGGCGCCGAAGATCACCTACGCGAGCGTAACGACCGCCCCCGGAGCCGGGGCCAGCTTCCTTGTCGACTTCGGCCGGGAGGTAACGGGATTTCCCCGGGTCCGGGTTCGGGGGGCGAAGGGCGGCGAGATCCTGGACATGGGGTACGGCGAGGTTCTGCAGGATCCGGCGGGCGCCTACCTCGCCCAATCCGGGGAGCGGATCGGCCGCCTGAACCCGGACCGGGACGGCGTGCACTACGCGGACCGCTTCACCTGCCGCCCCGGTGATCAGCAGTTCCAGACCTTCGACAAGCGCGCCTTCCGGTATCTCCTCCTGGACGTCCGCAACGCGCCGGCCGGCCTGGACGTGGGCGGGGTGGAGCTCCTTTTCGCGACCTATCCGGTGGAGAACCGCGGCGCCTTTAACTGTTCGGACGACCGCCTCAACCAGATCTGGAACGTCGGCCGGTACACCTGCCAGTTGAATATGGAGGACGGGTACACGGATTGTCCCTGGCGCGAGCGTGGACAGTGGTGGGGCGACGCCCGGGTGGAGGGGCTGATCAACTATTACTGCTTCGGGGACCGGGAGCTCATCCGGAAATGCCTGCGCCAGCAGGGGCAGAGCATGAATGCCGAGGGGATGACGTGGGGCGTGTATCCCACCGACTGGGACGGCGGCCGGCTCCCCAGCTTCACGCTGATCTGGGTCTCGACGCTCTGGGACTATTACGAGCACACGGGTGACGCCGCGCTGGTGCGGGAGCTGTATCCGAAAGTGCGGTACACGCTGGATCACTTCTTCGCGCCGCGGGTGAGCAAGAATGGGCTGCTCAAGGACGTGCCGTACTGGGTGTTCATCGATTGGGCGCCCGTCGATACGGCCGGCGAAGGCGGCGCGCTGAACGCTTATTATTACGACGCGCTCCGGCGGGCGGCGGAGATGGGGCGGCTCATCGGCGCGGACGGAGCCGCGGACTACTCCTCCCGCGCGGAGGCCGTGAAGCAGGCGCTCAACCGGCATCTCTGGGATCCGCAGGCGCACGCCTATCGAGACTCGATCCTTCCAAGCGGGGAGCTGTCGCCCAAGATCAGCCAGCAGACGAACTCCCTGTGCGTGCTGTTCGACATCGCGCCCCAGGCAGAGCAGGCGCGGATCCTGGACACGATCTATGCCCCCGCGGGGCAGCGAAAGGTTGTGGAGGCCGGCTCGCCGTACTTCTCCTACTACCAGCTCGCGGCCCTCTTCCACACCGGCCGGCATGATCAGGCCCTGGCCTACATCCGCCGGCAGTGGGGCCGGATGCTGGATTGGGGGGCGACCACCTGGTGGGAGATGTGGAGCCCGGGCGCCAGCTTCTGCCACGGCTGGTCGGGCGGTCCCACGTACAACCTGGGGGCGGAAGTGCTGGGCGTGAAGCCGCTCAAGGCGGGGTTTTCAGAGGTGCTGGTCGAGCCGCATTGGGTGGGGCTCACCTACGCGTCCGGGATCGTTCCGCTGGAGAAGGGCGAGCTCCGCACGGCATGGCAGCGGGACGCGAGCACCCGGACCGCCGCGGTGAGTGTGGAGGCGCCCAAGGACGTGGCGGTGGAGGTCGTCCTTCCGGGTGAGGGCACCGTGAGGGTCAACGGCAAGGCGGCCCTGCCCAAAGGCGTGGAGCCGCTGCAGGGCCGGCCCGGAACGACCCGCTTCCGGGTGGCAGGCGGCCGTAAAGTGGTCTTTGAGCTGAAGGAGCGGTAGGGGAGGCGGTGGCCCGGCTTTCGCGCCGCGATCACGAGCGCCGGCACCGCACGGGGCGTTCAATTCCGGCTGTAACTTTGCGGCACTCCGGTGGTCACAGTCCGAAAGCAAACGGTCCTAGCCCGGATTATGCACGTCGTGCCTGGGGGGAGTACAAGCCGTGCGCGCGGA
>CAYQDT010000824.1:0-2525 GCA_964416225.1 uncultured bacterium | reverse complement strand
CGAGGTACGCGGCGTTCGCGCGCCCGCCGCCGGTGTTCACCCCCGCCACCGCGTGGCGGAGCGCCCCCGGGAGGAGCGGCAGCGCGCCGGCGCGGAGCACCGCTCCCACGCCGCTGGCCTCCGCCATCTCGAACAGGTGCCCGAGCAGGCCGAACCCGGTGATGTCCGTCACGGCATGCACCCCCGTCCGCGTCATGGCCCGCGCCGCGCCGCGGTTGAGCGCTTTCATGGACTGGACCGCCGCCGCCACCTCCGCCTCGCTCGCCTCGCCGCGCTTCAGGGCCGTCGTCACGATCCCCGTTCCCAGCGCCTTCGTGAGCACGAGGTGATCGCCGGCGCAGGCGCCCTTCACCGCGGTAATGTCCCGCGGGTGCGCCAGTCCCGTGACGCTCAGGCCGAACTTGATCGTCTCGTCGTTGACGGTATGCCCGCCCAGCAGGATCGCGCCGCTCTCCGCCACTTTGTCCGCGCCGCCCCGCAGGATCTCCACCAGCACCTGCTGGTCGAGCCCCGGAACGGTCGAGGTGGTGGGAAAGCAGACGATGTTCATCACCGTGAGCGGCTCCCCGCCCATGGCGTAGACGTCCGAGAGGCTGTTCGCCGCCGCGATCTGGCCGTACTCGTACGGGTCGTCGACAATCGGGGTGAAGAAGTCGAGCGTCTGGATGAGCGCCTGCTCGGAGTTCAGGACGTAGACGCCCGCGTCGTCCGGCGTTTCCAGCCCCACGAGCACCTTCTCGCTCACCTGTTTCGGTAATTGACGCAGCACCTGCGCCAGGTCCTCAGCGGACGTCTTGGACGCTCAGCCGCCGCACTGGACCGTTTCAGTTAGCCGGATCATGCTGTCCCCGTATCTCACCGCACGCTCGAAGCGCGCGCTCCATGGCCCCTGCCAGCTCTTCCAGCTCCTCATCCCGCACGGTGCGGGGGTCGAGCAGCAGCCGCTCGCGCCGGATGCGGCCCCACACGCTCGGCGTGCCCGTCCTGAGCCGCCGCGAAAGCTCCGTCACGCTCCCTGCCCGCGGCTGGAGCGCTACCAGCGTGGTCGGAAGCTCCTCCCCCGGGAGGGAGCCGCCGCCGACCTGGGAGATCCCCGCCTCCAGCTCCACCTGCAGCGGCAGCGGCCGGAGGAGCGCCGCCAGCCGCTCCGCCCGCGCGCGGAGCCGTTCCGGAGCCGCGGTGAGCGCGGCCAGGGTCGGCACTTCGGCGATGACCGCCGCTTCCTCCCGGTAGAGGCGCAGCGTCGCCTCCAGGGCGGCCATCGTCAGTTTATCCACGCGCAGGATGCGCATCAGCGGGTGGCGCTTCATCCGCGCGATGCTGCCGGACTTCCCCAGCACGATTCCCGCTTGCGGACCGCCCAGCAGCTTGTCGCCGCTGAACGTCACCACCTCCGCGCCCGCCGCGACGCTCGCATGCACGGTGGGCTCCGCCACCAGCCCGTAGCGGGTGAGGTCGATCAGCGCGCCGCTGCCCAGGTCGTCCAGCACCGGGACGCCCCGCTCCCGTCCCAGCGCGCAGAGCGCCTCCAGCGCCGGCTCTTCGGTAAAGCCGACGATCCGGAAATTGCTGGGATGGACCCGCAGGATCAGCGCCGTCTCCGGGGTGAGCGCCTCCGCGTAATCCCGGATGCGGACCTTGTTGGTGGTGCCCACTTCCACCAGGCGCGCGCCGGAGGCGCAAATCACGTCCGGAATCCGGAAGGAGCCCCCGATCTCCACGAGCTGCCCGCGCGCGATCACCACCTCCCGCCCGGCGGCCAGCGCCCCGACCGCCAGGAAGACCGCCGCCGCGCAGTTGTTCACCACCAGGGCGTCTTCCGCGCCGGTCAGCTCCCGGAGCAGCCCGGCCGCGTGGTCGAGGCGGCTGCCCCGCTCGCCGGACTCCGGATCCACCTCCAGCAGGGAATGGCTGCGCGCCGCTTCGGAGACGGCATCGGCGGCGGAAGCGGCGAGGACGGCACGGCCCAGGCCGGTGTGCAGCACCACCCCCGTCGCGTTGATTGCGGGCCGGAGCGTCCGCGTCCCGGCCCGGCGCACCTGCTCCGCCACCTCGCGGCGGAGCGCGGGCAGGAGGTCGCCGTTGCGCGGCACGGTGCCGTCCTCCGCACCGTCTTCCAGACCATCTTCCGGACCGTCGTCCGGGTGGCCGTTCTGGAGGATGCGCAGGCGCAGCGTCTCCACGGCCGCGCGCGCCGCGTCCGCAACCAGGGAGCGGCCGTACCGGCCGGCCAGCGCCGCCACTTCCGGATCTTCCAGAAAGCGGTCCATTTTCGGGATCCGGCGCAGCAGCTCCTGCGGCTCAAGGCTCACGGGCACTCCCCCTCTCGACCTATGTTAGCAACGCCCATGAGGGCCGTCAACGCAGCGCCCGGTGCCGGAGACAGCCCGCAGCCGCCCTCCCCCCACTCCGTCTCCGCTCCCGCCCCACTCCGTCTCCGCTCCCGCCCCACTCCGTCTCCGCTCCCGCCCCACTCCACACCTCTCCACTCCGTGTCCGCCGTGTCTACGTGGTGAGACCCCCCC
>CAYQDT010000823.1:0-2529 GCA_964416225.1 uncultured bacterium | reverse complement strand
CTCTTTCCGGGTCTCCTCGACCGAGGCGCTCCCGCTTCGCTGCGGCACCGGCCGGGCCGCGGCGGGGCGGGGCAGCGCGGCTCCCGCGGTTTCGCCTCCCTTGCGCCCCGCCGCGATGGCGTCCGCCCGGGCGGCCTCGGCGGCGCGCCGTGCCCGGACCCGCTCCTCCGCGCGTGCCCAGTTCACCGCCAGCATGTACCTGAGCTGCCCCATCCAGCCCGCTCTTTCGGGTTGTCCCTGTCGCATCGCTTGGCTCCCGACGCTCCGCGTCTCCGCTCTTCGCTTCCCCGCTGGATATACCCAGCCCGCCGGAGAGTAGGCATGTCCGCCCGCGCCGCAACACGTTTGCTGGGGGTGCGAGCGTGGGCAAATTCCTCCATGTTGAGTCGGCGCTCCCGCGCGCCCGGATGAGGTGTCCCCGTATGGCTTTCCCCGATTCGCCCGACGAGAACGATCCGCTGGCTGCCCGCGAGCAGGAAGTGCTGGCGGAGCTGGCGGGCGCGAACGCGGACGAGCCGCTCACGGTCGAAGTGCTGCGGAAGGACGGGATCCCCGTGCTCCAGCTTCGCGGGGAGCTGGACGGCTACACCGCCGGGCTGTTCCGCGAGCGCCTGGACGCGGCGCTGGCCTCCCAGCCCCGGGCGCTGGTGGTGGATCTCACCGGCGCGGCGTACCTCGACTCCAGCGGGTTGACCCTCCTGCTGCGCGCGGCCGGCCAGATGGGTGGCGCGCTGCACATCGTTTCCCCCCGGCAGCGGATCACCCGCCTCTTCCAGGCAACCGGCCTCACCGGCCGCATGAAGCTTCATCAGACCCTGCCCGAGGCGCTGCTGTACGTGGCGATGGGGTGAGGCATTCTCCGGTGGGGGCCTGAAATCGCTCCGGACCCGGTTCGGCCGCGGGTGTGCGGGGTAAGCATGGCCTCGACACGACGGCCCGCGCGGAATGGCGCGGCGAGCGAGAGGGGGTGCCCGTGAAACGAGTGTTGATGGTGGTGACGAGCCACGGCCGCATCGATGCGGAGCGCCGGACGGGGTTGTGGCTGGAAGAATTCGCCGTTCCCTACGACGAGTTCCGAAGCGCGGGGCTGGAGGTCGCCGTGGCGAGCCCGCTCGGCGGAGCCGCGCCGATTGATCCCCACAGTGCGGCGAGCCCGGAGCTGGCGAGTGCCTGGGTGGAAGCGGATGCCCGGCTGCGGGAGACGCTGCCGCTGGACGCGGTGGCGCACCCGGAGGCGTATGACGCGATCTTCCTTCCGGGTGGGCACGGGACCATGTTCGACCTGCCCGACAACGTGCGTCTCCGGCAGCTTCTTCAAGAGTTCGAGGCGCAGGGCAAGATCATCGCGGCGGTCTGCCACGGGCCGGCGGGGTTCGTCAACGTGCTCCGCCGCGATGACCGGCCCCTGGTGGAGGGCCGCGTCATCACCGCGTTCACCGATGCCGAGGAGCGGGAAGTGGGCCTCGCGGAGAAGATGCCGTTCCTGCTGGAGAGCACGCTGCGCCGGGAAGGGGCGCGGTTCATCGACCGCCCCAACTGGGCCGACCACACGGAGGTGGACGGCAACCTGGTGACCGGCCAGAACCCACAGTCGAGCCGGAGCTGCGCGCGAGCGGTGCTCCAGCTGCTGGCGGAGCGGACGGGGCGCGCGGCGGCCTGACGCGGATTTCTCACCCCGGCGCCGCCGGTAAACGAAGCGCGCGAGAGAGGGAGGGGAGCGCCGGGAGGCCGCGGGCGCTCATCGCGCGGGCCTGCTTCGTGGCGCGCCCGCGCCACCGCACCCTCACCCGCTTGCACGCGGGTGAGGGGCGCACTCCACCGATGCATCGATTCGGTTCGCGAAGCGGAGAGCAGTGATGTCCGGCAGCGATTCGCAGCCGCCAGGCGCGCGGCAGGTGCTCACGGTTTTTGCCGATTACCTGTGACCGTGGTGCTGGCCCGCGGCCGTGCGCCTGCGGCAACTCGTCAGGGAGCTCGACGCCTCCGTGGAGTGGGTCCACCGCGCCTTCATCCTCCTTCCGGAAGAGCGGGAGCGGCAGTTCACGGAGTACTACCTTCGCCACCGGCGCGCCGCGCGGGAGCTGACCGGGCTGCCGTACGACCTGCCGCCGGTGGGAGCGCCGTACCCCCGCTCCTCGCTGCCGGCGCTGGAGGCCGCGGAGTGGGTGAAGCGGCACGCGCCGGAGTCGTTCGCCGCGTTCGATCTCGCCCTCTACGAGGCGTTCTTCGCGGAGACCCGAGACATCGGCGATCCGGAGGTCCTGGTGGAGCTCGCCGGACGCACCGGTGCTCCCACCGCGGGGCTGCGGGAGGCGCTGCGGAGCCGCGCCTGCGGCGAGGCGGTCCGGGCGGAGTATCGCGGGGCGCTGGAGCTGGGCGTCCAGGCCATCCCCACCGTGATCATCGGCGGGGAGTTGATCAGCGGGGCCGTGCCGTATGCGGAATACCTGGCCGCCGCCCGCCGGGCCGCGGCACGCCGCGCGGAGTGAGCCGGCGAGAGGTCGCCCTTCCGCGCTCCGGACTGGATGA
>CAYQDT010000822.1:0-2530 GCA_964416225.1 uncultured bacterium | reverse complement strand
GGATCCAGGCGAGCATCGCCAATCGCGGGACGCAGCCGCTGCACGATCTCCTGGTGCACCTCGAGATTGACGGGGCCGTGCAGGGGCCCGCGGAGCGGGTCAGCGTCGATCCCGGCAAGAGCGCCCTGGTCACCTTCAACCAGATCTTCGATCACCCCGGAGTGCGCGCGTGCGCCGTCCGCATCGGAGAGGATCGTCTGCCGGCGGACGACACCGCCTATCTGGCGCTCCGCGTCCGTCAGAACGTGCGGGTGCTGGTAATGGACGGCTCGCCCAACTCGGCGGCACCCGCCCGGGACGCCGCCTTTTTCCTTCAAGTGGCGATGGCCCCTCCCGCGGCGGGACCCGAGGGCGAGCCCACCGCGCTGGAGCCCCGGGTGGTGAACGGCAGCGGGTTCGGCAATGCCAATGTGCGGGACTACGACGTGGTCGCGCTCTCCAATGTCTCCAATCTGGGCGAAGGGGACCGGCGGCTCCTGGCGGAGTTCGTGCAGAACGGCGGTGGCGCGCTCATCTTCCTGGGGGATAAGGTGAACCCGGCCCTCTACAACCGGGACCTTTTCGACGGGAAGCCCAGCCTGCTGCCCGCTCGTCTCCAGAATGTCGGCTCGGACAAATCCTCGCTCGATCCCGGCTCCCTGGACCACCCGGCGCTCCAGCGCTTCCGCGGCGCGCAGGACGTGCTCCTGAACACGGCGGAGTTCCGCAAGTACTACCGCCTCTCCGCCCGGGACGGCGATCGCAGCGTCCGGGTGATGGCGCGGCTTGCCAATGGCGCGCCCGCGCTGGTGGAGAAAAAGTTCGGGCTCGGCAAGGTGATCCTGGTGGCCAGCTCCGCCAACACGGATTGGAATACGCTGCCTCTGAAGCCCGCATTCCTGCCGCTGGTCCACCAGCTTGTCGCCTACCTGGCCGCCGGAACGGACGGCACGCGAAACGGCACCGTGGGCGAGACGCTGGTGAAGCCGCTGCCGCTGGCGGAGGCGTCACGCTCCGTGACCGTGACGGATCCCTCCGGCCAGCGAAGCACCTGCACCCCGGCGATCGACGAGCGGGGAGCCGTGGTGCAGGTGGAGAACCCGCGGCGTGCCGGCTTTTATCACGTCTCGGTTGCGCACGGCTCGCTCGATACCTTTGCGGTAAACCGTGATACCCGCGAGTCGGATCTGCGCTCGCTCAATGAGGCGGCCTTGCGGAAGCTCCTCCCCGCGCACGAATGGACCTGGATCGGCCTGAACGATGATCTGGTCCAGGCGATCAGCAAGAGCCGGCAGGGAGTCGAGCTGTGGCGCATTCTACTGTTCACCGCCCTGGGACTCATGCTGCTGGAGACGGCGCTTGCCCAGCTGTTTGGAAGACGATCGTGACCGCCGCGTTCGGTCGCAGCCGCACGTCATCGCCCCCGCCAATGCCCGAGGCCCCACTCTCTTCATGACCAACTGGCTCTATAAGCTGCTTGGGATCAACCCCGGCCAGGACCAGCTCCGGCTCGACCGGGTATTCTTCGTCCAGCCCTGGCCGGTGTGGGTCGCCGCTGCCGCGGGGGTGGGGGTGCTGGTGTGGGCTCTCTTCTTCTACCTGCGAGACGGCACCCGGCCGACGTGGGCCTGGAAGAGCTTGATGGTTGCCATGCGCGTTGCGGCGATGGCCATCCTGGCGGTCGTGCTTTGGCAGCCCATGCTCCGCAGCCACCGCGTTCAGACCACCCCCTCCATCGTGGCGGTGGTCCTTGACGAGTCGAAGAGCATGTCCGTCCGGGACCACTGGCAGGACTCCCGGCTCAAGGCGGACCTGATCCGGGCGCTCGGTGATCCGAAGCTGGCCGCGGCGCCGCGGAGCCAGATTCTGGACCGGCTCCTGAGCAAGGACGACTCTTCGCTGCTGCGCGGGCTGCTGAAGCAGCACGTGGTGCGGGTTTACCGCTTTGGTGGAGACGTGAAGGGCGCCGAGCTCCGGAAGCCGGCCCCCACCGGGAGCGGAAGGAAGCCCCCGCCCGCGGTGCCGGCCGGGGCCGAAGGCGTGGAGACCTTACCCCTTGCGCCGGACCGGCCCGTGGCGGACCAGACGCGGCTGGGCAACGCGCTGGACTACGTGCTCCAGGACACCGCGGGACAACCGCTCGCCGGCATTGTGCTGCTCTCGGACGGCGGACAGAACATGGGAGACGATCCCACCCTCGCCGCCCAGCGCGCCGCCGAGAGCAGGACTCCCATCTATTCCCTCGGCTTCGGAGACCCGACGCCGCCGCGAGACGTGGCCATCACCAGCCTGCTGGCGGATGAGGTGGTGCGTAAAGGGGACGAAGTCGTGGTGTCGGTCAGTCTCCGCCAGCGGGGGTACGCGGGGAGGAGCGTCCCGCTGACCCTCAAGATGGGCGATCGCGTCCTGCGGAGAGAGAACGTGACGCTCGGCAAGGAGGGTGAGAAACAGGAGCTCAATCTCACCTTCACGCCGGACAGGGCGGGCGCGCAGACCCTGGTGGTGCAGGTGCCGGGACAGGAGGGCGAGATCACGCTCTCCAACAACCAGA
>CAYQDT010000821.1:0-2530 GCA_964416225.1 uncultured bacterium | reverse complement strand
GCGAGCTGGCGGTGATCGACGGGCCGGAGCGCTCCGCGGACGCAACCACCCTTGAGGCGACGGAGCTCCTGATGCTCACGCGGGACGATCTGCACGATATTCTCCAGCGATATCCCCGGATCAGCCTCCACCTGCTCTCCTCGCTGGCCGGCCGCCTCCGCCGCACCACCGAGATCTACCTGGCCTATTCCACCCTCGACGTGAACGGCCGCCTGGCGCTCCAGTTCCTCCGCCTGGCGGAGCAGCACGGGATCGTAACGCCGGACGGCATTCGCATCGACGTGAAGCTGACGCAGACCGACCTTGGGGCGCTCGTGGGCGCATCACGCGAGAGTGTGAACAAGGTGATGGGCTACTTCCGCCGGCAGGGTTACCTCTCCCTGGACGACAAGTCGAGGATCATTATCAAGAACCAGAAGGCGCTTTCCCGGCTCTGCGAGATGCACCCCTGATCCCGCCCGGCCGTGTGGCGCCCAGCGCCGGCGCGCGCCGGCAGCGGGAAGCCGCCGCCGCTCCACGGTCCGGCCTATGGCGGCCCCCGGCGCGGTCCGCTAGGCCAGGTAGCGGCGGAGAATTTCCAGCAGCCCCCTCGCCGCGTCGCTCGCGGCGTAGTGATCCAACCCCGCGAGGTACGGACGGCCGTTCGCCGGCGCGGCGCGCACCCCCACCTCCCCAAGCCAGGCCGCATCGGCCGGCGTATCCCCCACGCCGAGCACCGCAGCGGGATCGACTCCCGTCCAGTGAAGCAGGTGCCGGACCGCCGAGGCTTTGCTGATCCCGCGCGGCGTGATGTCGACGGCGCTCCGGCTGTGGCGAATCTCGATCAGCGGCTCCCAGCCGGCGCACGCGGCTTCCACGGTGGGCCGGAACGTGTCGGTCGACTGGCGCTCCGCGTCCCCGGGTGCGCGCGGCGGCGGGTTCAGCGAGATGGAGCATGCCTTCCCCACCTCCACGACGGCGCGCGTCTGGCGGGCGAGCGGCTCGAGGACCGCGCTTTGCAGGCGCCGCAGCCGTTCCGTACACTCCGGCGTCAGGGCCGGGTGCGGGAGCGACTGCTTGGCCAGCGGGTCCAGAAAGAGCCCACCGTTCTCGACGATCGACGGCCAGGAGCGCACGCCGGCTCCGGTCTCGGCAAGAACCCGCCGGCGAACGGCGTCCGGCAAGGGGTAAAACAGGCCCAGCGCCTGAATCACCGCCTCCGCATACGGGAGCTGCCGCCCCGTGCAGAGTGCCACGGGCACGGAATGCTCCGCCAGAAATGCGCGCACCTGGAGCAGCGCTTCCAGGTCCCACGGGTGCTCCCCACCCCCTGCCGGGGCAATCACGCCCTCCACGTCCAGGATGACCAACCGGATCGCCACGAAAGATCCCCCGCCCGCTGCACCCCGCGCCGCCCGGCAGCTCGCCTGCCTCCCGACCCGGCGCCGCCGCGAGCTTCCGCCGACCCGGCCAGGCCCCGCATCTCAAGAGGGCCGGTCGACTTCCCAAAACATTGTAGTACGCGGCGCCACTGCCGGCGTCTAACGAACAGAAAATCAAAGCCGAGGAGGAATACGCACGGTTCACAGTTCCGAAGCCGCGTGTCTAGCATGAGGTACGGCGGCGTACTGCCCGGTCGCCCGATGGCGCGCCTCTCGGCACACCCACCCGGCAGACGGTCACCCCGCAGAAAGTGCCTCACCGGACCCGGATTTCTGTCGCCAAAACCTGATGATTCCCCAATGTTTGCCCGTGACCCCGTAAGGTCACATGGGAGTAGTCATCCCTCCTCATCACACCCGGACGGAGGCCACCGCTCCGGAAAAGGAGAGCTACCATCATGCGCGTTACCCGGTTACTTTCTCTCGTCGCGGCCGGGTTCGTGGGCTTCTCCCTCACCCTTGCACCCGTGTCGGCACGGGCGCAGGCGGGGGCGGCTCCGCTGGGGGCGGAGAAGAAGGTCACGCTCGATCTGCGCGACATTCCACTGCGAGATGCCCTCGGACTGTTGTTCCAGGGCTCCGGGATCCAGTATGCCATTGATCCGAACGTACCGAACATCCCCATCACCCTGAACATCCGCGACATCGGGCTGGCCGCGGCCCTGCGCCTGATCGTTCGACAGGCGGCGGTTCAGGTTCCCGGCCTCACGCAGGCGAAAGAAGGGGAGATCTACCTGATTCGCATCCGGCAGCAGACCGCGGCTCCGCCTCCGGTGGAAACGGAAGCGCCTCCGGACATGTCCGCAGGTGACCAGGACCTCACCTGGGAGAAGGTTCCCATCCAGTTCAACAACGTCGCCGTGTTCGTGCTCGCGTTCGGCGGGACCATGCTGCCGACCGAGCAGGATGTCCTGTTGAGCAGCGGCGGGATGGGCGGCGGGATGGGCGGCTATGGCGGCGGCATGATGGGCGGCGGCATGGGCGGCTTCGGCGGCGGGATGGGCGGCTTCGGCGGCGGCATGATGGGCGGCCTCGGCGGCGGCGGCTTGGGCGGCCTCGGCGGCGGCGGCTTCGGCGGCCTCGGCGGCGGCCTGGGCGGCTTCGGCGGC
>CAYQDT010000820.1:0-2532 GCA_964416225.1 uncultured bacterium | reverse complement strand
TCGGGTCCTTGAAGATCGCCTCCCACCGGGAGAAGGGCAGGTTGCTGGTGAGCAGCACGCTCGCGCGCTCATACCGCTCGGCCAGCAGCGTAAAGAGCACTTCCATCTCCTCGCGGCACTGCTGCACGTAACCCAGGTCGTCGATCAGCAGGACTTCGTACCGGCCCAGGCGCTTGATCGCATGCGCAAGCTTGAGCTCGCGCTTCGCGATCAGGAGTTCCTGGACCAGCAGGCTGCAGGTGGTGTAATACACGCGCCGGTCCTGCCGCACCAACTCCTGGCAGAGCGCGCAGAGCAGGTGCGTCTTGCCGCCGCCTGGGGTGCCGAAGGCCAGCACGTTCTCCCGCCGGTCCACAAAGGAGCCGTCGAGCAGGGCCGCCAGTTGCGCGCGGGCGCGGGCCGGCAGGCGTTGGCGGTCGAACGTGGCGAGGCACTTCTCCCGCGGCAGGCGGGATTCGCGCAGCCGGCGCTCGATGCGCTCCTGCTCCCGGTGCTCGGATTCCCGCGTCACGACTTCGAGCAGGTATTGCTCGTACGAAAGGGTCTCGGCCACTGCCTCCCGAGCCAGTTCGGCATAGCAGGCGCGGATCGTCGGCAGGTGCAGCTCCTTCAGGTAGCGCTGGAGTTGGGCCTGTAGCTCCATCACGCCGCCTCCCCGTCCCCGGCACTCGCCGTCAGGAGCGTGTCGTAACGGCGCAGGTCCACCGGAGCGACGGCGACCGCCGTGGCCGGCGGCAGCTGCTGGGCGGAGCGCAGCAACGCGGCGACCTGGCTCACCCGGAAGGGCGGCTCGGCCCCCAGGAGCACCCGCAAGGCCTCGTCGACGCCCTGTTCACTCTCCCGGGCGGCGAGGTGCAGGAGCGCCAGGTAGTGCCGGTCGGCCTGGTCCGGCTGCGTGGCGGTCAGGGCGTCATACGCCATGCGGAAGCGGCTGGTGGGGAAGAGCGCTTCCCGGTAGCGGTAGTTCCGGAACGCGCCGGGTTTGCGCACCAGCCAGTCGATGATGTGCCGGTAGTGGATGCGGTATTGTTCCCGGCCGCGCACGCGCGGCAACCGGTCCACGCACCGCTGGGCATACCAGATCTCGAGCTCTTCCGCGCCCAGGCGCACCTCGACCGTCTCTCCCAGCAGTCGGCTGTGGACCGAATAGGTGTTGTTCACCACCCGGATCGTACTGCTGGGCCCCACGCGCACGCGCAGCCGCCGCACCGGATCCAGGCGCTGCCGCGGCAGCGGCCGCAAGAGCGGGCGCTCTTCCGCCAGGCGCGCCGCCCGCCCGGAGTTGAGCTGCGCGAACAACTCCCGGAGGAACCGCTCGTAAGCCGCGCGGTCCGCAAAGTCCCGGGTGCCGCGGAGCAGCAGCGCCTGATTCAGGGCCTCGCGGAAGCGGTAGTGGCGTTGCTCCACGTCCCCATTCTCGTGCGCTTTGCCGGGCTGGGTCCGCTCGGCCGCGAGGCCGTAGTGCGCCAGCAGGCCCTGGTAGTTCTGGGTGAAGGTGTCCGGATGGCCCAGCTCGTGGACCGCCGCGGAGAGGGAGTCGGTGCGGTGGCGCTGGGGCACGCCCCCCAACTCCCACAGCGCCGCCTGCAGGCCCGTGGAGAGGCTCTCGAAGCTCTCCGAGAAGCAGACGCTGCCGGTTTCCCAGTTCGAGAAGGTCAACACGAAGTGGAACAACAGGTGCGGAAACGGCTGGCCGGCCAGCGTGATCCCGAGCGCGGAGAGATGGCAGAAGTCCGTGGCCCCCAGTTCCCCAGGGTGGTGCTGCTGGGGAAAGAAGACCTCTTTGGCGGGGCCTTCCAGGGCCCGCCACGCTTTGACTTTGCGCTGCAGGGTGCGGAGTTGGCCGTCCGCAAACCGGCCGGGGTAGCGGCGCTGCAGGTCCGCAAACAGGGTCAGGGCCTGCAGGCCGGGGTTGAGCGTCAGTTGCTGGCACAGCTCTCCCCACACCTCGGCGAACGGATCGGGGCGGGTGCGCCACGTATGGGGCGCCGCGCACTCCGTCGGCAACTGGCCCTGCCGCCGGTACTTACGCGCGGTCTTCTCATCCATGCCGGCCTTCAGGGCCGCCCGGGAAAGCGGCTCGCCTTTCCGCAATAGCTGCATCAGTTTCCTCGCTTGGTGGTCGGTGATCATCGTGACGCTGCGCCCTCCCCGGGGGAAGTTCGCAGCGCGAGTGGGAGAGGTCTCCCCCACCTACCAAGCCGGGAATTTTAATTGTCGCCGAGCTCCTTTTTTAATTGTCGCTGATCATACGGCGAGTCCGGCGGATCCCGATTCACCAATCGCGGGGATCAGGCGAGTCTTGACTTGGGCGGGACGAGGAGTCTTCACCATCACGACGATCGCAGGTCGTGAACAGGGGTCGCGGTCGCCAGCGTCACACATGTAGCAAGATGTCTTTCCGTCCCATCATCGACTTCATCGGCGGCCCGCTGCTGCTGCTCTTCCTGCTGCTGCTCGCGCTGGAAGGCCGGCGGCCGCTGCGCCGCCGGGTCCAATCCCGCTGGGAGCGGCTGCTGACGAACGGCACCG
>CAYQDT010000819.1:1663-2535 GCA_964416225.1 uncultured bacterium | reverse complement strand
CCGCCCACGGCTTCCCCACTACCGCTTCCACTGGAGCGCCCAGCATCTGCGCCATGCGGTCGTTCAGGAACACCGTCCTACCGGAGGCGTCCAGCAGCCAGATCCCTTCGAACGCGGTGTCGACGATGCGGCGGTACCAGTCCTCGCTCCGGCGGAGGGTTTCCTCGGTGGCGTGAAGCTCCGTGACGTCCGTCAGGGAGCCGCGCAGCAGGAGGGGGCCGTCCCCGTCCCGCCGGCTCACCCCGATGCGGCTGTGAACCCACAGCCGGCGGCCGTCCGCGGCGCGGATCGGGTGCTCCCACTCCTCCGCCTCGCCGCTGCGCAGCACCCGGGCGCAGCGCTCCCGAAACTCGACCAGCGTCTCTTCGGGCAGGACGCCCGACCAGAACGCCTCGGCCGTCATGCATTCGACCACGCTGTAGCCGAGCACGGGCAGCACGCGCCGGCTGACACGCAGCAGCTGGAGATCTCCGTCCGCCTCCCAGACCACGGCGTCCAGGCCTTCCAGGAGCTCCTCATAGCGCTCATCGGCGGCGCGCTCTCGCCGCAGGAGATCGCCCTGGGTCGAGGCGAGGGTGCGGGCCTGAGCGGTGGCCGAGCGGGCCTGCTGGCACAGCATGCTCACCACGAGGCACGCGGTGCTCACGAGCGCCAGTGAGAGGCCTTCCACCGGCCGATGAATCCCGCTCGCGTGCGGCGGCCAGAGGTACGACAGCCCGAGGCCCAGCGTCCCCAGCCCCGTCGCCGCCAGGCCGGGACCGATCCCGCCGGCCACCAGGAACGCTGCAAACATAGAGAGCGCAACAACCACCGACAGCGTGATCTGCCAGACTCCCCTGAAGCTCGGTCTCTCTCTCATACTGCTTCCTTCC
>CAYQDT010000819.1:0-1653 GCA_964416225.1 uncultured bacterium | reverse complement strand
CGCGACGAGCACGACCAGCAGGAGCAGGAGCGCCTCATGCACGCCCGCGGGGAACGTCCCGGCAGTGGCCTCCGCGACGAAAATGCCCACCGCGGCGCCGATCGCCAGCAGGTAGGCGGCTGCCTGCTGCCTGTACCGGCCGTCCTGATTGTCTTTCTCCATGCCCGTTCTCCCGAACGGCGAGATGCGGAAGACCGCGCGCCGCGGACTGCGGAAAGGCTCTGGAGCGGCTGAGCTGCTCGTTGTAATCGGATTGTCGGCGGCTCTAACCGCAACCTACAATGGGCGGCCGGTTTCGATGGCACCCGAACGGCGCATGTCGGGTCCGGATACGATGGGGGTGGATGAAGGCGCGCCGTACGCACGGTGGCTCGCGCCGGACATCCCCGCCGCGCCGGCAGACGGCCGCGCGGGTCGGAGGTCTCACGCACGGTGGGACCGAACAGAGATTGCTGCCCGAATCGAGCCGGGCAGAGAGTAGCCCCATGTTGTCTCCAGTGAAACCGCTTTTCTGCTTGTCCCTCGCCGGCTGTGCTCTGGCCTCGCTCGGTCTCTGCCTTGCGGCGGAGAAGGGCGAATTCCGGCCGGAGCCCGGCACGGGCCGGTGGGCCGTGAAGATCGCCGCCGATCCGGACGCCCCCGCGATCCCCGTGAAAGGGGTGGAGACCACGGTGGAGGACCTCCTGGCGCTGCCGCGCCCGCAGGAGCTTCCGCCGCGCAGCACGGCGTACCCCACCAGCCGGGTCGGCGAGGCGGAGAAGGTGCGCTGGGAGTTCGAGGCGGATCTCACGCACTACCGGCTCCGGCCGGACGGAGATATCGAGCTGACTCTCCGCGGCGAGAAGAGGAAAACGCTCCTCGCCTGCATGCCGGACCCGAAATTCCTGGACGAGAAGTCTCCCTGGTTCCAGCAGATCCGCCTCGCGCGGCGCACCTTTGAGGCGCGCTTCCATCCGGAAACGCACGCGAAGAGCAGCGCCTCTCACGTCCTCGTCACGGGGATTGGATACTGGAGCACGGAAGCGCCGCCGGAGGGCTCCGCCCCGAACGGCTTCGAGATCCATCCCGTCACCGCGATCAAGTTCCTCCTTCCGCCCAAGCCGGCGCCGCGCCCCAAGCCGGGACGGGTTCGCCCGAAGGTGCTGGGACGCTGAGAGGCTGAAGCGGGTCGCCGCAAAGACCGGGCGAGTTACCGCAGGCGGGAAGGGTTCGTGGATGGCTCGCTGGAAACAAGGGGCAGCACCCGGAGAATTCAGCATGCCGCACCCGCGCCTCGTCCTGTTCCCGCTTGCCGCGCTCTGCGCGGCCGCCGCTCTGGCCGCGCCCGCTGCCGGCCCGC
Source organism: uncultured bacterium (assembly GCA_964416225.1). GTDB lineage: Bacteria > Armatimonadota > SYMT01 > SYMT01 > SYMT01 > CAYQDT01. The sequence continues at coordinate 314 of CAYQDT010000819.1, read as the reverse complement.
CGAACCGGCCCGAGATCGAGAGGTACCCGAATGTCACCATCGGCAACGGGACACTGACCCTCCATCTCTTCATCCCGGATCCCGTGAAGGGATATTACCGGGGCGCCCGCTTCGACTGGTCCGGGATCATCGGCCGGGCGGAGCTGGGCGGCCACCATTTCTACGGCGAATGGCGCGGTCCGCACAACCCGACGAACCACGACGACATCACCGGACCCGCGGAGGAGTTCGGCCAGCCGCCCATCGCCTGGGATGAGACGCCCGTGGGGCAGCCGTTCATCAAGATCGGCGTTGGCGAGGCCCGCAAGACGGAG
>CAYQDT010000818.1:0-2535 GCA_964416225.1 uncultured bacterium | reverse complement strand
CGTCAGCAGGGCAAGCCCGCAGGCGGCGCCGATGCCGTTGTCGGCGCCCAGCGTGGTTCCCGACGCGAAGACGCGGTCCCCTTCCACGCGGGGACGGATCGGATCACGGGTGAAGTCATGGCTCACTCCCGGGCGCTTCTCGCAGACCATATCGAGGTGCGCCTGGATCACCACCCCCGGAGCCGCCTCGCAGCCGGGCGTCGGCGCGATGCCAACCACCGCATTCCCGCGCCCGTCGGTGGCGACGGATGCGCCGTATTCGGCGGCCAGCCGCTCGATATGGACCCGGACGGCGGCTTCCCGCGCCGACGGCCGGGGTATGGCGTTCAATGCCTCAAAATGCCGCCAAACCTCCACCGGCTCCAGGCCGGAATAGGGGGACGTCTCGGTCATGGCCGTGCTCTCCGGGTCGCGCGCGTGGTCACCGCTCGGTGCTCACTGCTTTGCGAAGCTTATCCGCCTCCTCCCGGGGTCGCCCAGCGCTGGACGCCGCCCGAAGCCGCGCGTAGAATGGCAGGGTCTCTCCCGCAACCCGCCCACCGCCCGTGCCCAGCCAACCCGCTCCCATCCTGCTGCTCACCCAGGGACATGCCGGAGACCGCCTCGGCGCCCGGCTGGCCGGCTCGCTAAGAGCGCGCTTCCCGGGGCGGGAGCTGCACGGCCTCGGCGGGCTCCGCATGCGCGACGCCGGGGTGCGGCTGCTCGCGCGCACGGACGGACTCTCCGCGATGGGCTACAGCGGCGTTCTGCCGCTCCTCCCCCGCGCCCTCGCCGTCCTGGCGGCCACCGCCCGGGCCACCCGGAAGGAGCCGCCCGCCTGTGTCCTCGCGGTGGACTTCTGGCAGCCGCTCCAGCTCCTGCACCGGGCCGCGCCGCACCTGTTGGAGCTCCCGCATCTCTGCTATCTTCCGCCCGGGCCGAACTTCGTGGGGCACAGCCGCGTGCATGACGCGGTGAGCCGCCGGTTCGGGAGCCTCATCACTCCGTTCCCCCACCAGCAGCGGCTGTACGGCGCCGCGGGCGGCCGCGTGGTCCCCGCCGCGCATGCCGGCCTGCAGATCTCCCGCGAGGAGGGCGCGCCGCTCCCGGCCGAGGCACGCGAGAATCTGCTGGCGCTGCTCCCGGGCAGCCGCGACCTGGAGGTCCGCCACAGTCTTCCCGTACAGCGGGCCGCCGCGGCCCGGCTGGCGGAGAGCTACCCGGAGCTCGTGCCGGTGGTCTGCTGCGCGGACGAGCGGGTCGAGCGGATGGTCCGGCGGCGCTACCCGGGGCTGAAGGCGGAGCGGAACGGGCGCGCGGTGCTGGCCCGGGCGCGGTTTGCCCTCATCTGCAGCGGAACGGCCGCCCTCGAAGCGGCGATCCTCGGGTGCCCGGGGGTGGTGACGTACCACGGCTCCGCGCTGCAGCGGTGGGAATGGCGGCGCTTCCACGTCCGCCCGCTGGCCCGGCTCCGGGAAGCGGGCATCGCTTCGCCCTATATCTCGCTGCCGAACATCATCGCCGGCGAGGAGCTGTATCCGGAGCAGATCGATACCTCCGCGGAGGAGATCGCGGCCGCGGCGCACCGCGGGCTCTCCGCGGATCCGCGCCGGGTTCGCGGGGCGCTCGACGCGGTCACCGCAGCGCTGGCCTGGGAGGACGCGGGGACCGTGGTGGCGGAGGAGGCGGCACGACTGCTGCAGGAACCGCCCGCGGGACGGCCCCGGCGGGATTGACCGCGCCTGCAGTCTCCGTCCGGATGGCGAGGCGCGCCTTTGAGTAGTGCCTTCGGATGAGTTTTTTTCCGAGAAACTCATCCTCCCGCGAGAATCTCCGCCATCCTGCCAGAATACAGACGGGACGGCCGTCAACCCGTCCGTGCCGGAGCGCCGAAGCGGGAGTACGCCGCTCCGCTAGTTGATGTAGACCACCCCATGCGTATCAAGTCGTTCGAAGTCTCGGGATTCACACATTTCACCCGCCCGGTCCGCATGGGACCGCTGGATGAGGTGAACGTGATCTACGGGGCCAATAACGCCGGCAAGTCCAACCTGCTCCGCGCCATCGAGCTGTACTGCTACGTGCTGGGCGCGGGCGAGGTGGTGACGAAGGCTCAGGCGCAGGTCCTGGACGAGCCCGCCAAGCGCCTCGCCGAGCTGCTGGCGGCGGGCCAGAACTGGGCGGAGCCCCTCCCCGTGGCCCTCAGCGTCGAGTGGCACATCGGCAAGGCGGAACTGGAGAAGTGCGGGCTGGTGCCGGAGCGCGGCTGCTCCCGGGTGACCACGACCTTCCAGCTCAACCCGGCCCGCAACTGGGACCTGCGGGTGCAGCGCTTCATGCTGGAGAACGACGACATCGCGCTGAAGGACCGCGGCAAGGACGGGCCGGAGGTGGTCTTCGGACAGCAGATCCGGCGAGTGCTGGCCGATACCCGGCCGTTCCAGTTCGAGCACCCGGTGCTGCCGTTCACCCGCATCGGGCGCCACGGAGAGGGCTTTCCGCAGTCGCTCCGGGACACGCTTTTCGACGCGCGCCAGTCCCGCGCGCCGGAGGGCC
>CAYQDT010000817.1:0-2537 GCA_964416225.1 uncultured bacterium | reverse complement strand
CGATACCTCGCATGAATGGATCGTCAGCCGGACCGGCATCGTGGAGCGCCGGGTGGCGGCGCCGGATGAGAAGACAAGCGACCTGGCCTATCATGCCGCGATCGCCGCGCTCGAAGATGCCCGGGTCGACCCGGCCGAGCTCGACCTGATCCTGGTGGCCACGGTCACCCCGGACGCACCGTTCCCGGCTACCGCCTGTATTCTCCAACACCGCCTGGGGGCCTCCCGAGCCGCCGCGATGGACGTTTCGGCGGCCTGCTCCGGATTCACCTACGGACTGGCGACCGCGGCGCAGTTCATCCAGACGGGACTGTACCGCCGCATCCTGGTGGTCGGGGCGGAGACGCTGTCGCGGATTACCAACTGGCGGGATCGCTCCACCTGCGTGCTGTTCGGAGACGGAGCGGGCGCGGCGGTGGTGGGACCGGTGGAAGGCGGAAGCGGCTTTCTCTCGTTCGATCTTGGCTCGGACGGTGCGGGTGGACCCCTCCTGGCCGTCCAACCCGGCGGCTGGGGACACCCGCTCTCCACCGGCACCGAGGAGGGCCTGGTCCAGAGCATCCAGATGGCTGGCGGCGAGGTCTTCAAGTTCGCCGTGCGAGTCATGGAAGACAGCACCCGGCGCGCCGCCGAGAGCGCCGGGATCCGGGTGGACGAGATCGACTGCCTGATCCCGCACCAGGCCAACATCCGGATCATCGACGCGGCCGCCAAACGGCTCGAGATGGATGAAAGCCGCATCTTCAGCAACGTCCAACGCTATGGAAACACCTCCGCCGCATCCATCCCCCTCGCGCTCTGTGAGGCGCGCGATGCCCGGCGCCTGCGGCCGGGCGATACCGTGGCGCTGGTCGGCTTCGGAGCGGGGCTGACGTGGGCGTCGTGCATTCTCAAGTGGACGGACAGCGAGGGCCGGGCATGAGTCTCTCTGGCAAGGTAGCAGTGGTGACGGGCGGCGGGCGCGGCATCGGACGCGCCATCGCGCTGGCGCTGGCGGATGCCGGCGCCGATGTGGTGGTGGCGGTCAGCCGCGACGTCGCGGCGGCCGAAGCCGTGGCGGCGGAAATCCGCGCGAAGGGACGCAGGGCCCTTGGGCTGCAAACGGACGTCTCCAGTACGGCGCAGGCGGAGGGCCTGATCGCGCGCACCGTGGAAGAACTCGGGAAGATCGACCTGCTGATCAACAATGCCGGCGTGACCCGGGACACCTTGATCATGCGGATGTCCGAGGAAGACTGGGACACCGTGCTGGACGTGAATCTGAAGGGCGCCTTCAACTGCACCAAGGCGGCGGTGAAGCGCATGGTCCGGCAGCGAAGTGGCCGGATCGTCAACGTGAGCTCCGTCAACGGCCTCTCCGGCGCCGCCGGCCAGGCGAACTACTCCGCCTCCAAGGCGGGCCTGATCGGGCTGACGAAAGCCACGGCCAAGGAAGTCGGTGCGCGGGGTATCACCTGCAACGCGGTGGCGCCCGGCTATATCAAAACGCAGATGACGGAGAAGCTCCCGGAGGAGCTCACGGGAAACGTGCTCAAGCTGGTGCCGCTGGCCCGCCTCGGCGAGCCGGAGGACGTGGCCGGCGTGGTGCTCTTCCTCTGTTCGGACGCCGCTTCCTACGTCACCGGCCAGGTGCTGGTGGTCGATGGCGGCCTGATTATGTAAGAACTTCACGGCTTGATCTGCCCGGCTTCGGGCGGACGTGTAACGGGGCGTTGGCTCCTGACAACCATTGCCCGAGCGGGCAGCAGCGACCGTATGGATGGAGGATTGACGGTGTCCACTTTTGATCGCGTGAAGAAGGTTGTAGCCGAACAGCTCGACCGGGACCCGGAAGAGGTCACCCCGGAAGCGTCGTTCGTGGAAGACCTGGGCGCCGACTCGCTGGACCAGGTGGAGCTCATCATGGCCCTGGAGGAAGAGTTCGACATCGAGATCCCCGACGAGGACGCAGAGACGATCCGCACCGTCCAGCACGCGGTGGATTACATCGACAAGAAGTCGAACGGATAGCTTCCTTCCGGAGCTCGGAGGGTGGAGCATGGCAGCCGGGCCTCTCCGGCTCCCATCTCGCATGCCGAGCTCCGGCTTCAGCAGGTTCAGATGATGGAACGGCGACGCGTGGTGGTAACGGGACTGGGCTGCGTGAGCCCGGTCGGGCTCTCTGCCGAGGAGAGCTGGCAGGCGGTGCTGGCGGGCCAGAGCGGGATCCGGCCGCTGACCCTGTTCGACGCCACCGGCTTTCCGGTCCGGTTTGGCGCGGAAGTGAAGGGCTTCGATCCGCTGAAGTATTCGGATCGGAAGGAAGCCCGTAAGATGGACCGGTTCACGCAGTTCGCCGTCGCCGCGGCTACCGAGGCGGTAGCCCAATCCGGGCTCCTGGAGACGGAGGCGAACCGGGAGCGGATCGGGGTGCTGATCGGCTCCGGAATCGGCGGCATTGAAACCCTGGAGCGCGAGATCCGCGTCGGGACGGAGAAGGGCGTCGACCGCATCAGCCCGTTCTTCATCCCGATGATGCCCGCTGACATGGCGGCGGG
>CAYQDT010000816.1:0-2539 GCA_964416225.1 uncultured bacterium | reverse complement strand
GCGAGCCGCTCCCGCGCGACGAAGAGCGCCCGGTCCTCCACCACCGCGGGCGCCTGCCGGAGGGAGCAGGCCCGGCTGGGACACGCCATGCAGGCCCTGGACGGCGCCGCGCCGGCCCTCCCCGCGCCGGACCTCTGGCCGGCCTTTGTCCGGCGCCTGGAGCAAGAGCGCGCCGCTCGCCGGCCCTGGGACGGGTGGCAGGCAGTGCTGGAAGGCCTGTTTACTCCCCGCCGCACGGGATGGCATGCTCCGGCGCTGGCCCTCGGTGCGCTCGTCCTGCTCGCGGCGCTCCTGCACGGCAGCCACCCCGGAACCCCGAGGCGCATCGCACGGAACCTGCCGCCGCAGCTCCCGGCGGCTTCGCCCGCTCCGCGCCCGTGGTCGCGAATCGAAGAGCCGGCGACTCGGGCCGCAGCCCCACCCGGGCCGCACGCGGCCCGCAGAGTGATCCGGACGGCCCAAGCCAGCCGCCGCGCCGCCCGGCGGGAGGGCGTCCGCCTCCGCCCGGCGCTCCCACTGCGGCTGGCGCGGAGTGAAGCTCCGCTCCGGGCACCCGTTCGGCGCGCGCGGGTCACCGCCCGGCGGGAGGGGATTCGGATCGCCGGAAAACCGAACCTTCCATCGCCGGAATTCGGGGCAGTGCCCGCCACGGAACCGGTTCGCCCGCCCGAGAGCAGCGAGACCACGCGCGCCGCGCGCGCCGAAGTGGTCCAGGCCGTTACCATGCTCGCCGGCTTCGAAGACTCGGCCCAGCGCCCCTTTGAGATGGATCAGGATGACCGGTAAGCGCTCTCCGTATCGCTGGTTGCTCTTCATGTCGCTCGCCGGAGCTCTGCTCGCGGGCGGACCCCTCCTCGCGGGCCCGCGTCCCGTCCCCTCCGGTCACGCCGCGGCGCTGGCCCCCGCGGAAGAGCCTCCGCCGGACCGGCTCGAAGGGCGCCTCGGGATGCGCACCACGAGCGCTCCGGTCAGCAGGCTGCCGGTGCCCGCCGGAGCGGAGATCTGGGTGGACGTGGAGAGCACCGGCCCCGTGCTCCTCTCGCCGGGGCTCCCCGGCGCGGGCGGACCACTCGTCCTCCGCTCCTCGGTGCTGGTGCTACGGCCGCACGGGGACGCGCTGGCATGGGACACGTGGACGGCGGTTTTCCAGCGGGCGGGGCTGCTCCCGGCCGGCGCCCCGCCCCTGCTCCGCGGCGCACTCGCCGCGCCCGCCGCCGGAGCCGCGCCCGCCACGGCGATCACCGGCGAGTACCGTGTCTTCTCGACCCGCGTTCCCACGGAGCTGCTCGTCCTGCGGCTGCAGATAAACCCCCGAACCGGGCATCAACTGGCCGCCGCGGTGCGCCTTTCCGGTCGGGTAGACGCGGCGCAGGCAGGCGCCCAGGCCCAGACTCTGGTGGATGAGCTGACGGCGAAAGCGCTGGCCGCGCGCGAGAGCGTTCCGGTTCCCACCGGCGCCCAGCCCGCCAACCGGGAGGTGCGCTTCTCCGGGCCTCAGCTCCGCTCGATGCTGGAGGGAATCCTCCAGGATCCGCTGGTGTCGCCGCGCGTGAAGGAGATGGCGCGGACGGTGCTTCCGCAGGCCACGTCCCTGCGGTTCAGCGTCTGGCGGACCCACGATGCCCTGCCGGACAGCGCCTTTTTCGACTTCTATACGCAGCAGGCGGCGCGCCTCGGCTGGGGCGCACCCTTGAGCCGGGACGCGACCCAGCCCACCCGCCCCGCACTCCTCTTTCAGCGGCCCAACAACGACGGCGTGGTGATGGTGCGCGCGCAGCCCGCCGCCGGTGCGGCTCGACCCGGAATGCTCCGCGCTCCGTCCTATATCTTCGTGCTGGTCATCGAGGGGAGGATCGATGCGAGCAGCCTGGCTGCCCGCTGATCCCGAAACCGACGCGCCCCCGACCGCGTATATCGAGTGAATGTGAGGCGTGTGTAGAACGCCGGAGGGGGAGTCGGGTGGGTTTGAGGCGCAGAGAGTTCCTTTCAGCGGGAGCAGCGGTGGCCCTGGGCCCGCGCGCGGCGCCGGCGAAAGATTACCTGGCGGATTCCCGGACCGCGGCGGCGGTGCGTTTTGCCTCGCCGCGCGCGTCGCTCGGCCACTGTCTCCACGCCGTCGGCGCGGCGGCCGGCCTCTCGCTCACCGCCTCCCCGGAACTGGCGGAGGAGCCGCTGACCGGGTACGTGCCGCGCCGCCCCCTCCGCGAGACGATGCAGGCGCTGGAAGAGCTGTTCGACGCCGCGTGGGCGGAGGGCGCCGGCGGCTATGTCCTGAAGCCGGAGCCGGCCCGGCGCGCGTCCCTCCTCGCGACCCGCGGCGCGCTCCTGAAGAAGCAGCGCGCCGCCCTGGACGCGGCCGCCGGGGAGGCCGCCGCGGCAGTCCGTGCCGGTAGATACGCTACCAACCACGACCTGCGCCCCGTCTTCGCGCTGGCGCTCTGGGCCCGGCTGGCGCCGGCGGAGCGGGAGCGGGTGCTGCTGGGCACGCCGGTCACCCTCTCCATCTCCGAGGGGGCGGCCGCGGAGATCTCCCGGCTCC
>CAYQDT010000815.1:0-2539 GCA_964416225.1 uncultured bacterium | reverse complement strand
CGCAGCCCGGTTGCCAGGTGCTCGAACGGCGCCCCCACTGCCGGCCCGTCTGGGTGCAGCGAGGTCCCGAGCGCGGGCAGCGGCAGCGGATCGCGGTCCGGGGCGGCGGGGCTCACGGCGGCCGCCAGCCGGTCGGCCAGGCTCCGGTATCCGCGGCGGGATTCCAGGGGAGTATTGCTGCTGGAGAAGTAGGGCGGTACCCGGTAGGTGACGCGGAGCAGAAGGCTGGAGAGAAGCGGCCGGCTGAGCCGGAGCACCCCGGACGCGGCATTGAAGGTGTAGTCGACCCCCTCCGCAAGCGGCTGGCCGTCCAGCGCCGCACGGACGCTCCCCGCCTCCACGCCCCGCCAGGAGAGCGTGAAAAGCCGGGCCTGCCCATCGCCGATGAAGGTGTCGCGGGCGGCGCCGTCGGGAAGCCGCTCACGCCGGATCGCCGCGCCGGCACTTCCTACCCGGAGCGATCGGGCGCTTTCCACCGGCGGAGAGGCGGACGGGCTTCCGGCAGCCGTGGCCTCCGCCCAGCTCGGAGCGGTGCCGGCCACGCAGCCGAGGACGATGTACGAGAGTAGCTGCCAGCGCATCGGCGACCGATCCTCCGCTTCTTTTCCCACCGGAAAAAGACACGCTTGCTCTGCCGCCGGTTGCGCCTACTGGGGTTGACTTTGTACTGGCGCCGGGCGGACGGGCCGCTGCGGATCTTCGCTCTCCTGGGAGCGCGGCTCGCCGGCCGCGCTTCTGCCAAACCCGGCCAGGCCCGGGATCCGGAACTCCAGAAAGACCTCCTGACGCCGAACGCGGTAGGTCAGGCGGGGCTCGATGCAGTGGAACAGGTGCGAGATGGCGAAGACCTGGTCGAACCGGTCCCCGTTGTTGCGCAGGCGCGCGTAATACAAGATGTTCGTCCCGCGCGTTTGGTATTCGATGCGGGGTCGCCACTCATCCCGCAGCTCCGCTTCATCGAAGAGGAAGGGGGTATGGCCGGAGGTCCACTGGTCGAACCGCTCCAGTCCGACCGTAAAGTTGGGTCCCACCCGGAACTTCTTGCCGATTCCGGTGCCAAGCAGGGTGTAGGCGTCGCCCCGGTCATAGATGCTCTGCCGCGCCATGAACCGGAGGCCGTTCAGCTTAAGCGGCCCCAACTTCAGGAGCGGTAACAGCGCCTGGGCCTGCGCCTGGAGCCGGGAGCCGTCGTGCGTGGTGTTCCCGGGAATGTGGTCGCCGTCGCCCCGGTACTGCTGGAAATACCCGGCGGTCGCGGACGCCGCAAAGTGCCAGCGCTGGCTCAGCTCCAGCCCCTTCGGGATGTTCAAGGCCGTGACCTGGTTCGGCAGGAACCGGCCGGGGCGCGGCACGTCGGACGGGCTCCATACCACGCCAACTTCCGGCAGGCGGCTCACCTGCAGATGCGGCGAGCGCTGGTTCTCCGCCACGTCCCGGTAGAAGAGGGCGCCGACCCACTGCAGCCGGCCCGCCGTGGAGGCCACCAGGCCCCCCTGCGGTTCCCGGAACGTGTTCAACTGCACGTCGCCGAAAAGCCATACCGGGCTTCGCTGGATGAGCGGAAACTCTTTCCGCGCGTATGGACCGTTGTGCCGGTCGTAGCCGAAGCTCGGGATCAGGCTCGCAGCCTCGTCACCGCTGCGCGCCAGGTTCTTCTCGAAGGTTGGAAGTGTGAACAGCCGCATTCCCAGCAGGTCGAGGCCCGCGCGGTGCACGATCATCCGTTCGCCGGGGATCACGTCGACGGAGCGGCTGGAAAAGAGGTAGTGGGGGCGCGGGCGGTCGCAGGTGGTGACCCGGGTCTTGCGGTACTCATAGACGCCGCCCGGCTTGAAAAAGATCTGCTCCGCGTCCAGGAAGACGTTCTGGAACTGCGAGTGGACGTTGTCCGCCTGTCCGGACTGCTCCGGGAAGGTGTAGGTGGCGCGGCTGGCGTGGAACTCCTGGTTCCCGCGGCGAATGATGACGTCCCCCTCCGCGGTCACCTGCTGGGTCCGCCGGTTGATGATCAGGCGGGTGGCGCGAATCTCATCGGTCCCGCGGACGGCGCGGGGGTTCCCGGTGACGATCACGTTGCCGGTCGCCGGGTCATCCATGAATTCGTCGCCGGTCACCGTCACGTCCATCACCTGGACATGCACGCCCGTGCCATCCGCCGGTGCGATGCGTGTGGCCGTCGGAGCGGGCGTGGGGGCCGGTGGGGCGGCCGGGGCCGCGTTGCGCGGACTGCGCTTGGCGGGGGGCGCCGCGGGTGCCGGTGGCGCGGGGTTTGCGGGTGCCGGATCCGCTGCGGACGGCGCGACGGGAGCGCATGCGTCCTGGCCGTCCGGGTTTGCGGGGCCCGGCGCGTCTGCCTCCGGGGCGGCCGGCGCGAGCGGAATGGGCGTCACGGGATCGACGGCTTCGGAGCGGAGTGCGGGATCCGGCGCAGTCACCTCCGCCGGCGCCGCGGCCGGGCTCGGGGCCGTGGATGGGGCTTGCGCGACTGCGGGCGCGGCGGCCAGCAGGGAGGCGACAAGGGTGCGTGACAGCAATTCGG
>CAYQDT010000814.1:0-2551 GCA_964416225.1 uncultured bacterium | reverse complement strand
GCCATGGCGGCTGCCTGCTCCGGATCGCGGCACCAGAGACGCACGGGAGTGCCTTTCTCCCCAAGCAGCCACGCCAGAGCCGTTCCCCAGCTCCCCCCACCCAACACCGCAACCGGCTTCATGGTCGTTTCCGGCCAGCACGCGGAGCGCGCTTCACGCCGCCACTCCGAACGTGCAAAGGATCCGGATGCAGCGGATCCGGAGTTCAAGCGATCCGGGTGCTCCTCACCCGGATTCCGGCGCGGGACGAGTATCGATCAGCGACCACCCGCCCGCACCCGCCGTCGGCACCGGCGGCGAGCAGCCCGCCCGCCTGGGCGCTCGGCCGTCAGTGCTCGCGGCCGAGCGCGTAGCCGGCAATCTCACGGATTGCGATGCCGTGGGCGCCGGAGACATGGGCCTCATCCAGCGCCTGGATGGCGGCGTCCGTATGCTCCTGCACCCGGTCGGCGACGAAGCGGGTGGTCCCGAGCGTCTCCATCAACTCCAGCGCTGCCGGAACGTCCCGTGCGGCCAGCGCCTCCCGCAGGCGCCGCCCCGCCGCGGTCCCGGGGGCGGCGGCCGCCAGGGCATGGACCACGGGCAAGCTCCGCTTCCCCTGAAGGAGATCGTTTCCGACGGCTTTTCCGGTGAGCGTGGGATCGCCCCAGCAGCCGAGGTAATCGTCCCGGCACTGAAAGGCCAGCCCGAAGTGCCAGCCGAAGCGCGCGAGGGCTTCCACGCGGGCGGCATCCTCCGTTCCCAGGAGCGCGCCGGACCGGAGCGCTCCTTCGATGAGGGCCGCGGTCTTACCGCCCGTCATGCGGAAGTACTCGCTCAGCGACATCTCGGAACGGTCCTGCGCCGCCATGTCCAGGTACTGCCCCTCGGTCATCTGGAGGATGGCCCGGGTGATGACCTGAAACACGTGGACCACCGTGGCTGCGGGAAGCTTCCCCGCCAGCCGCAGGACGGCGAGATCCACCATCGCCTGCATGTTCGAGCCCACGTTGACCGCGTGCGGCACGCCCCAGAGCTTCCACACCGTGGGCCGATGCCGGCGCTCGGCATCGTTGTCCTCCACGTCGTCATGCACCAGGGAGAAGTTGTGAATGAACTCGATCGCCGCACCCGCGGATGCAGCCCGGGTCCCGTCCCCGCCCACCGCCTCACATGCCAGGATCGAGAGCACGCCCCGCAACCGCTTCCCCCCGTGCTTCCGCCGGTCTGCCGCACCCAGGGGCTGCAGCCGCTCATCACACCAGCCGAGGTGGTAGCGCGCCCAGTCATAGAGCGGAAGATCGGGTGATGCGGAGGCCAGCGTCGCCTCCATCTCGGCATCCAGCCAGGCGATACGCTCGTCGATCAGGTGGGTTGTAGCAGCGGACAGGGCACTCATGCAGCGGCTTTCAGGGATGCTTGGGGAAGTGGATGCTCGGGAAGGCGGAGAAGTCCGACCTTTGTTCTTCCGCCGGGGAGGGAACTCCTTCCCCACGGGGCGACGCAGCCGTCCCGGCCCCGGGTGATCGACCTTGGGCGCGCTAAAAAATGCCGAAACCTTACGGATTGCCGGCTGTCAGACGAGGTGCGTGAAACATACATCGCTTCACTCCCTCCGTGGAGAACCCCGCCGGCCAGGCCGCCGAGCGGGGTCATTTTTGTACGGTCCCCATTTGGGAGGGGTGCCGTCCGGGCGGGAGCGCGTATCCCCGGCTGGCCCGGGTACCGGGCGGCCGCTCCGGACCAGCCGAGGTCTCCCTCCGGCAGATCCTCCCCGCGGGGCGCCCCGGCATCCGGGCCAACCCGCACGAACCGGTTCCACCGGAGCGCCCCGCTCGCGGCCCGGACACCCGAACGCGTGCCTCTAGCGGTCGCCCCCGGCCGCCGTTCCCGTCGCGCTTGCCATTCGCGTGCCCGCGCTCTCCCCCATCTCCGCTTCCGCTTCGTCATGGTGGCCCAGAGCGGGTCGGGTCTGGACTGACTGGTCGCCAATTCTCAGCTCGCTCCAGGGGACCAGATAGCTCTTGGTGTTCCGGTCCAGGAACTTCTCGTAGTGGAGCAGCGCGAAGCATGGCTCCAGAGTGTTGGGGTCGACGAAGATTTCCCGGACGTGGCCCACCTTGTGCCCCGTGGCATTCACGATCTCGAACTTGCGAATGTCGGTGAAGTTGAAGGCTCGCTTGTCCTCCAGATCACTCATCGGCATGTATGCCGTCAGGCGATCTTCCGGCCATTGACCCATCGGATACCCCCTCTCCTCTGCCCGGCTCCGCAGCTCGCTGCGACCCCACGTCCACCGTACCGGTCGCTCTCCGGCGAAGCCAACCGTCTTGTACCCGGCGCCGGAAACGGGCCAAACTACGGGCTGGCCGGAAGCGGGTGCTCCCGCCGCTCGAGCTCTCACTGGTAACGTGCCGCCCCGCCGCCATTGGAGGTGACGGGGTAATCGCCCGGCTCGGCCGCGCAGCCGCCGGGGCTTCCCCTCTTTAGCAGCTCACCCGGCCCACCCGATAGGGTGGACGGAACGCGGCTGAGCGTGGGGAGGTCGCGGGCCCTCGCGGTCCCGGTGCGC
>CAYQDT010000813.1:0-2552 GCA_964416225.1 uncultured bacterium | reverse complement strand
AGCTCCAGTTGATGCAGGAGCCGGACTTCCAGAACCGGGCTTTCGCGGAGGCGCAGGTCAAGCACCCGGCGGGCGTTCACGTCTCCTCGGTCCGTGACACGAACGTGATCTCCGTGGTGGCGGAAGGGGAGAACCCGAAGGAGATCGCGGACCTCGCCAACACCGTGGTGCGGCTGCACCTGGCGAAGATGGATGATCAATCGTCCGCGGGGCTGCGGCGAGCCATCTCCTGGGTGACCAAGCAGCAGGGAGACGCGAAACAGCGGCTCAAGGAGGCGGAGCAGCAGTTGATCGGCTTCCGCCAGAAGAACCGCATCGTGCAGGCGAGCACCCAGCAGGAAGCGCGGATCAAGGAATTCCTGGAGACCCAGTCCAAGGCCCGGGAAGCCGAGGCAAACGTCACCAGCACCCAGGCCCAGATTGCCCAACTCCGCGCGGAACTCTCCCGCGAAAAGCCCACCATCGATACGCCGCTGAGCCGGGAGAACACTCGCCGCGAGAAGCTTCAGGAGAAGCTGGACGACTACCAATCCCAGCGCCAGGAACTCCTGCGGGATTTCCAGGAAGACAGCGATCCCGTCAAAGCGCTGGACCAGCAGATCGGAATGGTGCAGGCGGAGCTGAATAAAGAGCAGCCGATCCGCACGATCCCGAACCCGGTGCCGAACCCGGTGCACACCTCCCTGATGTCCAAGCTCGCGGAGCTGGAGTCCAGTCTGCAGGGGTACATCGCGAACCGCAACGCGTTCCAGGCGAAGCAGGGCGCGGAGAAGGCGATGATCGACGACGTCTCGCCCGCCGAGGTGCGGCTGGCCAGCCTGACCCAGGAGCGGGACGCCGCGCAGGCGGACTACAACACCTACACTAACAACCTGCACCTCCTGCAGACCCGCGAAAACGCCCCGATGCGCCGGCCGATGGCGCTCGGCGTCGCCCCGGTGCCCGGCACTCCCATCCGCCCGCACCGGACGGTGAACCTGGCGATGACTATCTTCGTGGCCCTGGGCCTGGCCACCGGAATGGTGTTTCTCCAGGAGTACCTGGACGACCGTCTTAACTCGCCGGACGACCTGGAGCAGATCTCCGTGCTGCCCTCCCTGGCGCACGTGCCGCTCATGCCGCCCACGGAGTCCCGTCTGGTCTCCGCGCTGCCCGCCAACTCCCACGTCGCCGAGTCTTACCGCGCTCTACGCGCCAGCATCGGCTTCGCCGGCGTGGACACGCCGATCCGGCGGCTTCAGGTGACCAGTGCTTCGAAGGGTGAAGGGAAGAGCGTCACCGCCCTGAACCTCGCGACCGCCATGGCGATGGACGGCAAGCGCGTGATCCTCGTCGATGGGGACATGCGCCGGCCCAGCCTCCACCGGATGCTGAACCAGTCCGATTCGCCGGGCCTGTCCGAGCTGCTGGTCGGAATGCGCGGCGTTGATGAAGTTGTCCGAGACACGGAGACAGAGAACCTGCAGGTCCTCTGTGCCGGGGCGATCCCGCCAAACCCCGCGGAACTGCTCGGCTCCCAGGCGTTCGACCAGATCATGACGCAGCTCGAGGAGCGGGCCGACATTGTGGTCATCGACTCGCCCCCTTGTATGCCGGTCACCGACCCGCTCATCATCGCGCCCCGCATGGATGGCGTGCTGATCGTGGTTCACGCCGGCAACACCCGTAAGGCCGGGATCAAGCACGTCGAGAACCTGCTGCGGCGGGCTCGCGCCCGCGTGCTGGGCGTGGTCTTCAACCAGGTTCAGGCGGATAAGGGCGGCTACTACTACTACAACTACTACTACTATTACGGTGACGGCTACTACAGCCAGCCTGCCGACCGAAAGAACGGCAACGGCAAGAGCAAGCGCCGCAAGCTGCCGCTGGGCATCGGAAGCACCTCCGAACGGGACGGCGAGGAAGTGGAGAAAGTCTGATGCGAAAAGCTGATGCTCGTCCGAGCCGCCGCCGCGCGGCCTGCTGCGGCGCCGTGACGGTGGCGCTCTCCTGGGCCGCACTGCCCGCGCGGGCCGCCGATCCGGCACCGGATGACCGGACTCCGCCGGCCCCGGCGACGCGCGCGCCCTCCGGCCGCGTACCGAAAGTGAATGGGCCGTACAAGATCCAGCCGGGCGATGAGCTGGAGATCAGCGTGCTCCCGCACACCACGACCTACGACTTCAACTTCCGCGGTCGCGTCCTTCCGGATGGAATGATCTATCTGAAGAACCTCCGGCAGGCGGTCAAGGCTGGCGGGATGACCATTCCGGAGCTGACGCAGTCCCTGACGGACCACCTGAAGCAGGATGTAAAGCTCCGGAACCCACAGGTCAGCATCAGCATCCCGAGCTTCGCCGATCAGGAGAAGAAGCCGGAGAGCCTGGGGAAGATCACGGTGGCCGGCGCGGTCGGTCACCAGGGTCCGCTGGACCTCGAGGAGGGGCTGCGCCTGAAGAAGGCCATTGACCTGGCGGGCGCCCTGAAAGACGCCGACCTGAAGCACGTCAAGCTGGTCCACAAGGACCTGCGGCTGGAAGTCGTGGACCTCTCTACGGATGATCGGATCACGA
>CAYQDT010000812.1:0-2554 GCA_964416225.1 uncultured bacterium | reverse complement strand
TGCGTGGAGAAGATGTTGCAGGAGACCCAGCGGACGTCGGCTCCCAGCAGCACGAGCGTTTCGATCAGGACCGCGGTCTGCACCGTCATGTGCAGGCTGCCCATGATCCGCGCGCCCGCGAGCGGCTTTTGATCGGCGTAACGGGCCCGGAGCGCCATCAGTCCCGGCATCTCCTGCTCCGCAAGGCGGATTTCTTTCCGGCCCCACTCCGCTTCCGAGAGGTCGCGGACTTTGTACCAGGGCCGCGTGGCCGCGGCGGGTTCGAGAATGGCTGTCATGAGGTCTCCTTCATAGATGTACGCAAGCGATGGTATGAGAGAAGCTGGGCGCCGATCAGCGCGGGCGAACGGCCGTCGCGGCGAAAAGACCGGGGCCCATGGCCTCCGGGGAGGGCGGAAGCGAATGGACCCGCGCCCGATCCAGCCCGGCGTGAGTCAGCAGCCGGACCATCTGCGCTTCCGAAAATCCGAGCCAAACGTGGCCCATCCGCTGCTGGTAATCCTCGCGCTCGTGCGGCAGCATATCCACCAGCAGCAGCCGACCGCCGGGCCGAAGTGCTCGCGCAGCCTCCGCAATCACGCGGGTGGGATCCGGCACGTAGTGCAGCACCAGCATCATCACCGCTGCGTCCAGCGCTCCGCCGGAGACCGGCAGCGCTTCGAGCTCGCCCTGGCGGAGTTCCACGTTGGGGATCCCGCGCAGCCGCTCCTCCGCCGAGCGCAGCATCTCGCTGGAGCCGTCCACCGCGACCACCTTCCGGACGAACGGCGCGATGATTCGGGTCAGGTGCCCCGTCCCGCACCCCAAATCCCCCACGGCCCACTCGTCATCGAGCAGCCCGAGGAGCGCCTGCAGGTGGAAGGTGGCGCCAAACAGCTCCTCCCGAACGTGATCCCAGCTTCCGGCTGCCCCGGCGAAGAACTCCCGCGCTCGCTCCCGGCGCCCCGCAAGAACCCCTTCCAGCCGGCGATCGTCCTCGCCCGTGGTGGCGCTTTCGGAGAGCTCCCGGGCAACCAGCGTCCACAACTCGCGCGCCTCTTCGCCCAGCTCCGCGGAGGCCATCCCATAAAAGCGGCTGGTTCCGTCTCTGCGAGAGGACACCCAGCCGTCCTCGAGGAGGGTCTTCAAGTGGCGGCTTACCGTGGACTGCGGGAGCTGAAGGACGGAGCACAATTCGGAGACGGTCAATTCCTGGCGCGCCAGCATGCGCAGCATTCGGCTGCGGATCGGGTCCGCGACCGTCACCATATGTCGCAGAATTGCCGGACTGCTGGTCGTCATTCTATCCGTCCATCCGGATAGAGTGTTGCACGATCGCGCGACGAAAGTCAACCGCTCTTTTCGACGGCGTCGAGCTGTCGGCGCCGTATGGAGCACCGCCTCGTAAAGGATGCGCGGCTTCGACACCGCACGCGCCGATAATGGTTGTCGGAGCAGTACCGGATGCTGAATTTATTTCGACTGGGGCGGCCGCGCCGGAATGCCGGCGGTTGGCATGCGGCCGGATGGCTGCTGGTGGCCGGGTGGCTGCTGGCGGACGGAACCTGTACGCCGGCGGGGGCCCGCCCGGCGCCGCATCCGCGGCACCGGCCGTACATCGTGGCGCTGGACCCGGGCCATGGCGGGCGGGACCCGGGCGCCGTCCGCCGAAGACCTGGGCTGGTGGAGAAGCGGATCACGCTGGACGTGGCCCGGCGGGTCGCTCGGAACCTGCGTCGGCGCGGGATCCGGGTGCGCCTGTCGCGGAGGGGAGACCGGACGCTCCCGCCGCGGGTCCGGGCCCGGTGGCTGGACCAAACGCGATCGGACGTGCTCGTCAGCCTCCACTGCGATGCCGCGCGCACGCACCGGCACACCGAGAGCGGCGCCACCACCTACTACCACGCCGGCGGTCGCGCCGGGGCTCGCGGCAGCCGACCGCTCGCGCGTTCGATCCAGCGGCGCCTGGTGCGCGCGGCGGCCACTCGTGACCGCGGCGTGCGGCCGGACCGGACCCGCTTCCGCCGCGGCTTTTACATGCTGCGCCGCGCGCACCGCCCCGCCGCCCTGGTGGAGCTGGGGTACCTCAGCAACCCAGCCACCGCGCGCAGCCTGCGCCAGGCCCGCTACCGCGAGCGCCTGGCCCGCGGCGTGAGCAGCGGCGTACTGGCGTATCTCCGCTAGGAAAGGCCCTCGGGCCCGACACTACCCCTGCCCGAGGTACGCCTTGCACACTTCCGGGTTGTGGATGAGCGCGTCGCCGGTATCCGCCAGCACGACGGAGCCGGTCTCGAGGACGTAGCCCCGGTGGGCAGCCGCCAGCGCCATCCGGGCATTCTGCTCGACGAGCAGGATAGTGGTGCCCGCCGCGTTGATCTCCCGGATGATCCGAAAGATCTCCTGGATCATGAAGGGCGCAAGACCCAGCGACGGCTCGTCCAGGAGCAGCACCCGGGGCCGGCCCATCAAAGCGCGTCCCATCGCTAGCATTTGCTGCTCGCCGCCCGAGAGCGTTCCGGCCACCTGGGCAATCCGCTCCCGCAGCCGTGGGAACGTCTCGAGCACCCGCTCCATG
>CAYQDT010000811.1:0-2557 GCA_964416225.1 uncultured bacterium | reverse complement strand
CCAGCACGAACGGGGAGTCCAGCTCACCGCGCGCCGCTTTCCAGTACGGCGCCATGAAGTCGTCGCCGCCGAGCGAGGGGTCCAGGACTTTGTTGTGAAGGTGGACCCTGGGGAGGCCGGGGATGAGCCCCAGCACCACGTCTTCGATGCTGGGCTGCATCGCCGCGGTCACGGAGACGGTGTCTCCGTCGCAGCTCATACCCTCCGAAGTCCAGAGGATATGCACCTCGCTGACACCCGCCATCACGCGCCCCCTTTCGGCCGGAGCGGAGTGAGGCCGCCGCTTCACGGCAGCGCGCGTCCCGCGGTCCGGATCAGGCAGAAGCCGGCACGCATTGCGTGCCCACGCGTAGGGGAGAACCACTCCTGAAATGCGGGGTTGCGGGGCGAGGGCGGCCGGCCCGGCAGGCGACCGGATGGCTCTTCCCCTCTGGAGACGTTTGCTCCCGATCCAGGTGCAGTCGGGGTCTGACTTCCGGCCAGGGCTCCCGGATGGTCTCTCTGCCACCTGTTTTGCGCCGACCGTCGCCCTTTCAAACGTGGATGTGTGCCCTTGCTCGCAAAAATCATCGCGGTGCGACATAAACGGCCGTTAGACCGGGCAGCCGCGCCCCTCCCAGCCGACCTGGGCCGGCTTCCCGGGCTCGACCAGCACCGGAACGACGGCGGCGCCGCCGGTGTGCCGCAGCAGCCGCTCCCGCGCACCCGGATCCCCCTCCACGTCGTATTCCACGAAGGCGACTCCCCGCCACTCGAGGTCCTCCCGGGCGGCCGCACAGTGCGGGCATCCCGCCGCGGTGTAGAGTTCAATCCGAGGGGTCGTGGCGTGCTGCGTGTTCATGGTGTTCCTTCGGGCCGGTGTGACTGCTGCGCGGCTGCTTCCGGACTGCGAGGCGCCCGGTTGGATGAGGGCATGCCTGGTAGCGGCTCGCTGATCAAGCGGCGCCGGCGACTGAGGCGCCGGGCATCACGGCGTCGATCAGCCCGTAGATGCCCTCCGCCAGCGTGGGGTGAATAGCGATTGCCCCTGGAGCAGGGTATTTGTCGTGCCGGCCTTCATCACAGCCCCCGGGACCCTTCCGTCCCGGCGTCCGCGATGACCTTCATCCGTCGCGCCGTCTTTCCGCGCTCGAGGGCGCCCGCCTTACGCCCCACCGCGTACCTGCCGATCCTGAGCCGCTGCCCGGCCGCGCGCTCGCCGCTCGGTCAGCCCATGCGTCCGAGCTGCGGAACGGGCGCAGGAGTCCCGCGGACGGCGGCGCAACGTGCAGGTATTGACGATCTTCCCGGGCGGAAGCCGGCGGCGGGCCCGGGGAGCCAGACCTGGAGGAGCGAGGATGCCTGGTATGCGGCGCGCGCTGCGTGCGGCGATGGTCGGGGTGGGGATGGGCGCGCTGCTGCTGGGCGGCTCGGCCGGATGGGCGGCGGGCGCGAGGGAGCTGCTGCCGGCTTCCGGCGCCGTCTCCGGCTGGAAGCAGACCGGCGCGCCGCGCCTCTACAACGCGAGCAACCTGTTCGACCTGATCGATGGCGAGGCCCAATCCGTCCTCGGCTATTCTTTCGCCGGCTGCGCGCACGGAGAGTATGCGCCGCCGAATCAGTCGAAACCCGCTCTGACCGTCGACGTCTACGACATGAGCGATCCGCTGAACGCGTTCGGCCTGTTCAGCAGCGACCGGATCAGCGGCAAGAGCGTGCCGATCGGCGCGGAAGGGGTGAAGATCGGGACGAGCGGCCTGAACTTCTGGAAGGGACGGTACGTCGTGCGCACGGCGCTGGTGTCGGTTTCGCCTGCGAATGAGGCGGTGCAGCTGGCCTTCGCCCGGGCCGTCGCGGCGAAGATCACCGGACCCAGCGCGCCGCCTCCCATTCTCAAGGCGCTCCCGGCCGGCCGGCAGCCGCACAGCGAGAAATATGTGAAGAGCAACGTCGCCGGGCAGGCCTTTCTGAAGAACGCGGTCACCGCGCGGTACCCCTCCGCCGGTCAGGGCGCGGAGCTGTTCATCGCCACTTACCCGAACCCGGCGGCGGCGAAGGCCGCGCTGGAGCAGTACCGCGCGTACGAGAAGAACGGCACCGGGCTGGCGCCGCTGAAAGGGATCGGCGATGCCGGGTTTTCCGTGGTGGACCGCTACGCCAAGAACGTGGCGGTCGCCCAGAAGGGGAAATATCTGGTCGGCGTGCTGCGGGTGCGCGATGCGGCCGGAGCGCAGAAGCTGGTACGAGAGGCGGTCTCGGGAGTGAGGTGACACGATGGCGGAACCGAAGTCCGGGATGTCGCGGCGCAAAATTCTGGAGGTCGCGGGCGGCGCGGCCGTGCTGGGCGGTCTCTACGGCCTGACCTGGGTGGACGAGAACGTCGTGGCGAAGCCGCGGATGCGTGCGCCGGCGCGGCCCGGAGACACCGATCTGGTGGTGGTGGAGGGCACTCCGCGGGACTACGCAGCGATCACCGAGCGCGCCGTCGAGGAGTTCGGCGGGATCGAGCGGTTCGTCAAGAAAGGGGACCGCTAACGCACGGGTGCCCCAGACCGGTGCCTGCGCCACGGCGGTGAAG
>CAYQDT010000810.1:0-2558 GCA_964416225.1 uncultured bacterium | reverse complement strand
CTACATCTCCGGTTATACGGACGACATCGTCCTCCGCTCCGGGGTCGCCGCGACGGAGCTCCATTTCCTCCAGAAGCCGTTCGCGCCGGCGGCTCTCATCGCCAAGGTGCGCGAGGTGCTGGAACGCGATCGCTCCTGACGGCGCCCGGGCGGCAGGGCCGCTGCGGGGCCGGAGGAAAAGGCTCCACGCACGGAGCCGCCGGGCGGCGTTCTGGGAGGCCCGGCGGCACGGGCGCAAGCGGCTGCTGCTGTTCACGGACCCGGAGCGCGGTACTCAGCGGCCGGGGGCGTTCCCGCAGCCCTGCTACCTCATCGACCGGAACGGGTTCCAACTGCTGCTCAGCAACCAGCCTCCGCCGGCGATTCCTCGACGAGAAGCGCCAGGCTGAGTGCCCGAAGCCGCGCGGGATCCGCGATGACCTCGATCTCCGTGATCCGCCCGTCCCGGACCCGGAACGTGACCGCACGGGCCAGCCGCCCGCGCGGGGCCACCACCACTCCCACGGCGCCGTCCACGAGGAGGAGCGTGGGAAGCATTCCGGGCATGGAGGGCATGGATGGCTTGGAAGGCGCGCTCCGCGAGAAGGCGAGTGCCCCTTTCGCGACCTGTTCCGCCCCGCGGCGCACGCTGCCGTCCGGCGGTAGGACCACCCGATCCGCGCGGTGGACGACGTCCGGATCCAGCACCGCGAGCAGCCCCGTAAGATCACCGCCGCGCGCCGCCCGGAGAAACGCCTCCACGGCGGCCCGCTGGGCCCGCAGTTCCGCGCCGGGCGCGGCGCCGCCTCCCCGCACCCGGCGGCGTGCCCGGCTGGCAAGCTGCCGGGTGGTGGCCGGCGAGCGTCCCACGATCGGAGCGATCTCCTCGAAGGGCAGGGCGAACATGTCATGCAGCACAAACGCAAGCCGCTCCCCCGGGGTCAGCCGCTCGAGCACCACGAGCAGCGCCAAGCCCACCGAATCCGCCAGCAGCGCCTCCTGCTCCGGATCGGACCGCTCTTCCGAGAGCGTGAGCAGCTCCGCCGGTCGCGCGTCCAGCGGCTCCTCGCGCCGCGACTTCCGGGCGCGCAGCATGTCCAGGCAGACCCGCGCCACGACCGTGGTGAGCCACCCGCCCAGGTTGCGCACCCCCGTGGAATCCGAGCGATTGAGGCGCAGCCACGCCTCCTGCACCGCGTCTTCCGCCTCACTCAGAGAGCCGAGCATCCGGTAGGCCACCGCCCGCAGGTGACCCCGGTGCTCCTCAAATCCCGCCGCCAGCCCGTGGTGTTGGTCCATCCGTCACATCTCCCGGTCGCGCCCCGTCATCCGCATGGCGCCCGCCATGTATAGACGGATCAAACGGCGCCCACGTGAACAGGAGAAAAGATTGTGCAAGCTCGGATGCCCAACCCCGCACTGCTCGTTCCGGACGCGATGCCGGCCCTCCATGCCCTGGCGGGGGCCATGCGCCTGAGCGGCCTGCCCGCGACGACCCTCAGCCTGGTTCACCTCCGCGCCAGCCAGATCAACGGCTGCAGCGTCTGCGTGGACGGCGGCGCGCGGAACGCGCGGAAGGAGGGCGAAACGGAGGAGCGGCTGCTGGCGGTATCGGCCTGGCGAGACGCGCCGTACTTCACCGAGGCGGAGCGGGCCGCGCTGGCACTCGCGGAGGCGGTGACGCGCCTCTGTGACCGGCCGGACCCGGTACCGGACGACGTCTGGAACGAAGCCGCGCGGCACTACGACGAGCGGGCGCTGGCGGCGCTGGTCCTCTCCATCGCCGCAACCAACGTCTGGAACCGGATCAACGTCGCGACCCGGCAGGTCGCGGGCGCGGCGTGGTGACGGCGCACGCGGCCCCGGCCCGCAGGCCGCCCGGGTGATGGGTGGGGCCGGCAAGAACTTCGGGCCCCGGGGCGCTGCAGCGGCGGCCACCCCGGCGACCCGAAGATCTTGCACGCGCGGACCGCAGGGAGTGGCCCGCTCATGGAGCGGCGCGGGGGCGGCCGCCGCGCCTATGCCGTGCGATCCGGGCCCAGCGCGCTCCGTGACGCCGCCACGGCCGGCCGGCTGGCCTCCGCGCCTCCGGCGGCACCGTCCAGGACCTCCCGCACCTTCAGGGCGAGCGCTGCGGGCGTGAACGGCTTCTGGAGGAACGGGTACTCCCCCTCGCGGACCCCGTGGCGCAGCAGATCGTCATCCGTGTATCCGGACATGAAGAGGACCCGCGTCTCCGCCCGGGCGGCCTGGACCCGCTCGGCGACCTCCCGCCCGCCGCAGTCCGGCATCACGACGTCGGTGAGGAGCAGGTCGATGGAGCCGGCATGGCCGCCGGCATGCTCGAGCGCCTCCGCGGCGCCGGAGGCCGCCAGCACGGTATAGCCGTGAGCCTCCAGCGCGCTCACCACCACCCCCCGCACCAGCGGCTCGTCTTCGACGACCAGGATCGTCTCCGTCCCTCCGCTCGCAGCCACCGGCCGCCCGGGGACCGTGCCGGCATCCGGCTCCGCCTCGAGCCGCGGGAGGTAGACCTCGAAGGTGCTGCCCGCCCCCGGCTCGCTCGTCACGCGCAGCGC
>CAYQDT010000809.1:0-2559 GCA_964416225.1 uncultured bacterium | reverse complement strand
GCAGCGGAGCGGAGCGGAAGCGGACACCCATGTCCGCAAAGCCCCCGATCACGGCGGCGGCCCCTTCATCCGGCGCCACCTCACGGCCCCGCAACTGGCGCAGCGTGACCAGCCGTCCGGCGGTCCCAAAGAGTGCGCGCCAGGCCTCCGGCTCCGCGTCCAGCAGGATGCTGCCGTGCTGCAGGAGCGCGCCCTGACGGCGCACCTGAGCGCTCCCCACCAGCTTCCCATCACGCACCAGCGTGTCACACTCGCCGGCGAGCGCGAAGCAGTTGGCAACGCCGGAAGCCCGCGCCGTACACGCCGGCGGCACGTCCGGCCGTTCCGTGACCGGCAGCAGCCCGGAGAGACCGCCATTCAGCCAGTCTACCAGCAGCGCATAGCTCGAGCGGATGCCCACGCCCCGCAGGACGGAGGGCGGGAGGACCAGCGCATAGGTCAGCTCCCGGTGATGCAAGACAGCCCGCCCGCCCGTTGGACGGCGCACCAGCTCCCACTCCCGGTCGCGCAGATAGTGGAGGTCGATGCCCTCCACCCCCTGGAACCGCCCCAGCGACACGCAAGGCGGCGACCATTCATAGCAGCGGAGAACCGGGCCGACCTCCTCGCGTGCGGCGGCGTCCAGCAGAGCGGAATCCACCGCCATGTTCCACGCTCCGCGCGCCGGAGGCGTCCGGACTGCGAGCCACTCCAGCCCCGCGAGCCGCTCCCGCAGAGCGTCGAGCTCCGCGGTCTGCTGCCGGTTATCCGTGGCTGGTCTGGGACTGATAAGCGGAGGCATCCATCAGCCCTTCCAGCTCCGACGGATTGCTCAGGCGTACTTTGAGCATCCATCCCGTGTCGTAGGGGGAATTGTTAACCCCTTCTGGCGCGTCCTGCAGCGGATCGTTGACTTCCACCACTTCGCCGGAGACCGGCGCGTACAGGTCGGAAACGGCCTTGACGGACTCAACGGTGCCGAAGACCGCGCCCGCCCGGAAAGTGGTACCCACTTTCGGCAGCTCCAGGTAGACGACATCGCCCAGCTCATGCTGTGCGAAATCGGTGATCCCGATGGTGACCAGGTCACCATCCACGTTCACCCATTCGTGCGAGGCGGAATACTTGAGATGGTCCGGATGCTGCATGGTTCGTTCCAGGGCGGGGTGGGGCACGGGTGATCCGGCCCGCGGCCCCGCGGTTGTTCGACAAACGGCGTACTCGGCGGATTCAGGTAAGGGCCGTGCGCGCACGGGACGGCCGGGATCGGGCCCGGCACCGCGCGAGGGATGCATTACTGTCAGCGGCCCGGCTTGCTCGCTGCTCCAACAGCTCAATCTTACCGCGCTCCGCGCCGGCAAACCGGGCCGAGCCGCACGGAGAAGCCCGGACGAAGAGGGCCCCGATCCGAAGTGGAACGGGGCCCTCGCGGAGAGCGGGATGCGGCCCGGCTCTAGTACCGGTAGTGGTTCGGCTTATACGGCCCTTCCACCGGGACACCGATGTACTCCGCCTGCTTCGGGGTGAGCTGCGTCAGCTTCACGCCGAGGTGCTCCAGGTGGAGGCGCGCCACTTCCTCGTCCAGGTGCTTCGGCAGCACGTAAACCCGGTCCTCATACTGGTCGTTGTTCTGGTGCAGCTCAAGCTGCGCCATCACCTGGTTCGTAAACGAGGCGGACATCACGAAGCTGGGGTGACCGGTGGCGCAGCCGAGGTTGAGCAGCCGGCCTTCAGCGAGGATCATCACGCTGTGGCCGTCTGGGAATTTCCACTCGTCATACTGCGGCTTGATGTTGATCTTCTGGATCCCGGCGATCTTCTTCAGGCCCGCCATATCGATCTCATTGTCGAAGTGGCCGATGTTCCCGACGATTGCCTTGTCCTTCATCTGCGCCATGTGCTCGGCGGTGATGATGTTGAAGTTGCCGGTGGTGGTGACGAAGATATCCGCCGTGGAGACGACGTCTTCCAGCGTGGTGACCTGGTAACCTTCCATCGCCGCCTGCAGGGCGCAGATGGGATCGATCTCAGTGATGATCACCCGGCACCCCTGGCCGCGCAGCGCCTGGGCGCAGCCTTTGCCGACTTCACCGAAGCCGCAGACCACCGCGACCTTACCACCCAGCATCACGTCCGTCGCGCGGCAGAGCCCGTCCGTGAGGGAGTGCCGGCATCCGTAGATGTTGTCGAACTTGCTCTTCGTCACCGAGTCGTTCACGTTGATGGCGGGGAAGAGTAGCGTGCCGGCCTCCATCATCTGGTAAAGGCGGTGCACGCCGGTGGTGGTCTCCTCGCTCACGCCGCGGAGGTCCGCCGCCACCCGGGTCCAGCGGTCGGGGTTCGTGCGGAGCTCGCTGCGAAGCAGATCGAGGATGACGCCCCACTCCTCGGGGTCATTCTCCGGATCGAAGTCCGGTACGCGCCCCGCCTTCTCGAACTCAACGCCCTTGTGGACCAGGAGCGTCGCGTCGCCGCCGTCGTCGACGATCAGGTTCGGTCCGCCGCCGTCCGGCCAGGTGAGCGCCTCGTTGGTGCACCACCAGTACTCTTCGAGCGTCTCGCCCTTCCAGGCGAAGACGG
>CAYQDT010000808.1:0-2568 GCA_964416225.1 uncultured bacterium | reverse complement strand
CGCCAGGATCGCCTCCGGCGCGGCGCCGGGCAGACCCGCGCACGCCTCCGCGATGACCAGGCGCAGCCGGTCGACATCCAGGGGGCGCGTTGACCCGTCCGCCTCCCGGACGTGCAGCTCCGGCGCGGCCTCTGCGGAAGCAGATGTTTCCGCCCGCCGCACCCGCGCCCGCTCCTCGCGGTAGAGGACGTAGGCCCGCGCGACCTTGTGGTGCCCGGAGCGCATCAGCGAGAGCTCCACCTGGTCCTGAACGTCCTCGAATTGAAGGGCGCGCCCGGGGCCGCTGCGGCGGAGGAGCGCGGCCACCACCTGCTCCGTGAGCCCCGCAACCAGCTCATGCACCCGGCGCGAGCTGGCGGCCGACTGGCCCTCCACCGCCAGGAACGCCTTGGTCATGGCGACGGAGATCTTCGTGGGATCGAACGGGGAGAGGGCGCCGTTGCGCCGGACGACGTGCAGGCCCGGCGCGGGCGGCGGCGGGAGCGTGGGGAGAGCCGGCGGAGCATCGAACATCTGCGTCATCGCGAACCTCGGGCGAATGGAAGCGTGCAATAGCGGAAGAGCGAGAGAGCGAACGTGCGGGAGAGTGGACCACTTCGGGGTCGCGGGCGGCAGAAAAGCAGAAAGCCACCGGACCTTCACGGCGCGGTGGCGGCTTCCCCCTGGGAGCGCCTGGACGGCGCCGGGGGAAGGTCGCCCCTCTCTGGCGAAGGGTTGTCGCGACCTGCCTTCGGCTGGCATTCGGGCTGGAGCCATGCCGGAGCAGAGCTCTTACCGTTGCGGGACAGCGCCGGACTTGCACCGGACTTCCCCAGACACGAAGGGCGAGATTGGATTGTGACGCAAGTATAGCCGGCTTGCGGGCGCGGAGCCGGACCGGGGCCGCGGGAGCGGTGTCAGAGGGTGTCACCCGGGCGCCGGGCCGCGCCGGTAGACGGGACCCTCCTACCCCGGCAGGAGCAGGGGCGGCCGCGGCTCTTCCGGGACCGGCGCGGATGCTCCGGGCGAGCCATGCTCCCGGCACTTCCGGACAAACGTCTCCGCGGCCGCCGGGTTGGAGCCGAAGTGCAGGTGAATGTACGACGCGAGCAGGTTCCGCTCCGCGAACCCGTGCCGCCGGCCACCGCAGGCGAAGGCCGCCCTTTCCGGCGGCTCCTCCCCCTCGAAGCGCGAGTGATGGAACTCATGCCCCCGCAGGACCGTCCAGGGGCCGCCCAGCACCGTCTCCGAGAGGCAGGTCACTTCCCGGTAGCCGATGGCTTGCAGCCGGCTCTCCATGCGGCACCGCCCGGGGATCAGGCCGACTCCGGCGTGCTCCCTACCCTGGCTGTCGATGAGCCGCTCGCACAGATACATATAACCGCCGCATTCCGCGTAGATCGGCGCCCCCCGGCGCGCCAGCTCCCGGATCGCCTGCAGCATCCCCTCATTCGCGGAAAGGCGGGCGGCGTGCAGCTCCGGATAGCCCCCGCCCAGGTAGAGGCCCCGGGCCCCCGCGGGAAGTTCCCGGTCCTCGAGCGGGCTGAACGGTACCAGTTCCGCACCGGCGGCTTCCAGCAGCGAGAGATTGTCCGGATAGTAGAAGCAGAAGGCCGAGTCCCGCGCCACCGCGATCCGCACCGGCGCGGCGCGCTCCGGCGAAGGGGGCGCCGCGAGGGACTCGGACAACTCCAGCGGCGGGGCGGACCGGGCGAGCTCCAGGAGGCGCTCCAGGTCCACGTGCGCCTCCACCAGGTCCGCCAGGCGCGCGATCAGCTCCCGGGTCTCCGCCCGCTCGCCGGCGCCGACCAGCCCCAGGTGCCGCTCCGGGATGACCGCGTCCGGCGCGGGCGGCAGGCATCCCAGCAGGGGCAGTCCCGCCTGCAGCTCGATGGCGGGCCGCAGGTAGCGGGCGTGCCCCTCCCCCGCGATGCGGTTCGCGATCACGCCCCGCAGCGGGACCTCCGGGTCGAACAGGCGGTAGCCGAGGGCGACCGCTCCCGCGCTCCGGGCCAGGGCGCTTCCGTCCAGCACCAGCACCACCGGAAGCTGGAGGAGCCGCGCAACCTCGGCCGTGCTGCCCCGGTCGCCCTCCGGCTCCGCCCCATCGTGGAGGCCCATCATGCCTTCCACCACCGCCACCACCGCCGGCGCGCCCGGGAGGCCGGCGGCACGCGCGCCCCGCGCCAGGCTGCGGAGGGCCCCCGCTTCCCCCAGCATCCAGGTGTCCAGCGGCGCGGAGGCCCGCCCGCACGCGGCGGCGTGGTAGCCGGGATCGAGGTAGTCCGGCCCGACTTTGAACGGAGCCACCGGAATGCCGCGGCGTGCCAGGGCGGCCATCAGCCCGGCGGCGACGGTGGTCTTCCCCACGCCGCTGTGGGTGCCCGCGATCAGCAGGCGCGGGAGGTTCACGGGGAGCTTTCCGCGGGGCCCCCGGAGCTCCCGGAGGAGCCGGCGGCCGCCGGCGCGAGGAGCGGCGCGGGCACCCGGCGCACCGCTCCCCCGCGGTTATGCCACGGAAAGAGCTCCGGATGGAGAATCTCGGCCAGGATCTCCAGGCTGTCGACGATCCGGGGCCCGTGCCGGCTG
>CAYQDT010000807.1:0-2569 GCA_964416225.1 uncultured bacterium | reverse complement strand
CTGCTGACGGACCACACGGAGCTGGACCGGGAGCTGCTGGCGGAGCACGCGCCGGTGCTGCTGGATACCCGCAACGCGAT
Source organism: uncultured bacterium (assembly GCA_964416225.1). Taxonomy (GTDB): domain Bacteria; phylum Armatimonadota; class SYMT01; order SYMT01; family SYMT01; genus CAYQDT01. The sequence goes on along the minus strand of CAYQDT010000807.1, from coordinate 2,489 downwards.
GGGGAACCACCGGCGGCCGAACATCACGCTGCTGTAAGTGCGCCTGCCTGCGGTGTTCGGCGCGGAGGTCAGATACGCCGAACCCCGCTGCAGCGCGGGGCGCTTCCGCCGCGCTCTCCGTTACTGGCCGCGGGCAGGCTTCCGGCCGTGCCCTACGGGAGCGGCTCGCACATTTAATTCGGTTCGTCCCATTCCGCCCGGCCGGCGCTGCCGATAATTACCATGCGCCCGGGTGCTCCTGCGGGCTTTCTGGGACTGGCTTCACCTGCCGGCCGTGACTGGAGCGCCGGCGCCGCACGCGCGGTTGCGTTCGCGAAGCAGCGCCGGGCCGGCACGTCCGCCGCCACCTTGCGGACAGTCCGGTGAAGGAAGCGGCGGGTTCGTCGCACTGTTGATTCGAGGTTACCATGACCAATCGCTCTGCCTCGCGCTACTCGGGCAGACGCCCGGTACGGGCCATCGCGCTCTCCGGTACCGTCCTGGCGTTCGCCAGCGCCGCTCTCGTCTCCGCCGACGAGAAAGCTAAGCCACCCGTGAAGCCGGCCGCGGCGGAGCAGCCGGGTCCGGGCTCCGCCGTCATCGATCGGAACCACCGCCTGGCTGCGGGCGACCTGATCGCGGTAACGGTGGACGGACATGACGAGTTCAGCCGGATCGTCCGTCTCTTCCAGGACGGCACGTTCGAGATGCCGGCGCCTTTCGGCCTCGTCAAGGCGAGTGGTCTCACCACGGAGGAACTGAAGGCGAAGCTGACCCGCGTGCTCTCCGAGGAGCTGCGCCGTCCTTCGGTCTTCGTGGAGCTGCGCGAGATCTACGTCCGGCCGAAGGAAGCGGTCCCGACGCTGAAAGTTGCGGTTGCGGGAGCGGTCAGCCACCAGGGGCCGCTGGACCTCGAGGCGGATACACGGCTCCGGCGAGCCCTGGATCTGGCCGGGATCCAGGCGGACGGGGACCTGACGAAGGTGAAGGTGGTCCATGCGGACCTGACGGTGGAAGTGGTAAACCTCTCCACCGACGCGCTGGTGACGGACGCGATGAACAACCGCCTGGTGCGGGACGGTGATTCCATCAGCGTGCCCTCGCGCATTCCGAAGAAGGAGATGCCCGACCTGGTGCGGATCGGGGGCGCGGTCACCAACGGCGGTCCCTACGAGCTGGTGCCGACCAAGCTGGTCACCCTCCAGGATCTGATCGTCGCGGCCGGTAAGCTAACGCCGCTGGCGGATTACAGGCACGTGGAGCTGCATCGCAAGGGTGAGGCGGACCGGAGGTACGATCTCGAGGCCCTGGAGACGATGGGGCTCAAGGGCAAGATCGAGCTCCAGGCGGGCGACGAGGTGTTTGTTCCCGCGGAGAAGGACCGCATCTTCCTGGTGGGCTCCGTGCCGCGCCCGGGAGCCTACGCCTTCAAACCCGGGCAGCGGATCGCGAGCTTCCTGCTCAGCCCGGAGAACCCGGACGTAGCGGCGGCTCTCGGCTCCCAGGCGGACCTGCAGAACGTCCAGGTGGTGCGCCAGGGGAAGGAGACGATCAAGGTCGACCTCAAGAAGGTGATCCAGCACCTCGGTCAGGACCCCAAGAAACGTCCGAAAGACTTCGATGAGAAGGAAAATGTGGCTCTTCAACCGGGAGACACGATCGTGATGCTCGCCAAGGACCAGACGCCGCCGAAGGCCGGGCCGCTCCAGATCCTCTCCCAGTTGAGCCCGCTCAGCTACCTGTTCACGGCCTTCTGAGCCAGGCCGCGACGCCCCCTGACCCGGTGAAGCCGGCGGCTCGCGAGACAGCAAGACGCGCCTCGCGAGCCACCGGCGCCGGAACCCTCACCTCTTGCGGACCGCCGCTGGTCCGCCGCGATCGGCAGTTCGCTGCCCGGCCAACGCTGCCTACATAGCTGGTTGCATCCGGCTCGCTCCGATATCCCGGACGACGTCGGATGGCGACCGCCGCCGGCGTGCCGTGCGGGGCTCGGTGGGGAGGCGCCGTGCCCCTCACTCAACGCCATTGGTCCCGGAAGGGACCTCGTTCCCGCGTGTCGTGCGCGGCCCCCGGAAAGCCGGGGCAGCCCTCAGGAACGCAGGGTGCGAAAGGTGATCGAGTAGCGCAGCTTTTCCGTCTCCGGAATGCTGTGCTCCCACTCCGTTCGCGACGGGCCTGTGAGCAGGTAGGCGGACCGCGGCTCCAGCGTGAGCGCCAACCGCTCCCAACTCTTCTCTCTTTTGCGTCGGAAACGGAAGCGACACGGCGACAGCAGCGAGATGCCCACCACGTCGCCGAACACGCCCTTGTCTCGATGCCAGCCGATCCCAGCCCCTCCCGCGTACTCCGTGATCAGCACGTGCGAGAGCTCCGAGGGCGATAGACGGGCGAAGGCCGCGGCGAGATCACGGAGCGGGAGCAGAAATGGGGGAAGGTCCGCCGCCTTTCGAAGAACTCGCTCCTTGAAGTCATACCGCCAGCCGTAGGAGAGCACGCGCCGCTTCCCCACG
>CAYQDT010000806.1:0-2571 GCA_964416225.1 uncultured bacterium | reverse complement strand
TCGCCTATGACGATGAGTACGGCCTCCAGTACTTCGGCGAGAATCTGCGTCCGTGGTGGAAGCGCAAGGGCCTCTCCTCCGCGGCGCTGCTCCAGCAGGCGGAGCGGGATTATCCCAGCCTGGAGAAGCGGTGCCGCGCCTTCGACGCGGCCCTCTGGAGCGAGATGGAGCGCGCGGGCGGGCCGAAGTACGCGGCGCTCTCCGCGTTGGCATACCGGCAGTGCATGGCGGCGCATAAGCTGGTGGCCGGGAAGGACGGCACGCCCCTGATGTTCCCGAAGGAGAACTTCAGCAACGGCTGCATCGGGACCGTCGATGTCATCTATCCGTCATCGCCCTTCTTCCTGCTGCTGAACCCGGCGCTCCTGAAGGCGCAGGTTACCCCGGTGCTGGACTACGGCCGCTCCTCGCGGTGGAAGTTCCCCTTCGCTCCCCACGACCTGGGCACCTACCCGCAGGCGAACGGGCAGGTCTACGGCGGCGGTGAGCGCACCGAGCAGGACCAGATGCCCGTGGAGGAGTGCGGAAACATGCTCCTCATGGTGGCGGCGCTCGCGAAGGTGGATGGAAACGCGGAGTACGCGCGCCCTTACTGGGCCGAGTTGCAGACCTGGGCGCGGTACCTCCGCGAGAAGGGCCTCGATCCGGAGAACCAGCTCTGCACGGATGACTTCGCCGGCCATCTGGCGCACAACACGAATCTCTCGGTGAAAGCGATCGAAGCGCTCGGCGGTTACGCGCTGCTCTGCGACATGCTCGGCAAGCGGGACGAGGGCGCGGAGTACCGCCGGCTCGCCCTGGGAATGGCCCGCCAGTGGATGCGCATGGCGGATGACGGCAGCCACTACCGGCTGACCTTCGATCGCGCGGACACCTGGAGCCAGAAGTACAACCTCGTCTGGGATCGGATTCTGGGGCTGGACCTGTTCCCGTCCTCCGTGGCCCGCAAGGAGATGGCGTACTACCAGACCAGGCTGGACCCGTACGGGCTGCCCCTGGACAACCGGAAGACCTACACCAAGCTGGACTGGGAGGTGTGGACCGCCACCCTCGCGGAGCGCCCGGAAGAGTTCCGGGATATTGTGGACCGGCTGTACGCGTTCGCGAACCAGACGCCCAACCGGGTGCCGTTGTCCGACTGGTACTGGACGCGCGACGCGAAGCAGACCGGCTTCCAGGCACGCTCCGTGGTCGGCGGCATCTACATCAAGCTGCTGGCGGACCCCGCGGTCTGGCGCGCCTGGTCCGGCCACGCGCTCTCCCGCGGCAAGTAGCGGGGCTCACCTGCATCCGGGGCCGCACCCGCTCCCGGATGCAGGCGCCCGTCATCCGGCCGGCACGCGGTGGCTGGAACCGCCGCGGGTTGGCTGAAAATGAAGCGGGCCGCCGTCCCTGGGGACAGCGGCCCGCTTCATCGCCTGTCAGCGGTGCGCCTTACTTCTGCGTGGCAAGGTATGCCGTCAGGTTGTCCAGCGTCTTCTTCGGGCCCTTGAAGGCCGGCATCACGCTGCCCGCCTTGGGGTGGGCAATGTAGGCCGCGATCTCCGCCGGCTTCTTCTTACCGCCGATATCGGTGAGGTTCGTGCCGACCTCGCCGCCGGACGCGTAGTCCTTGGTCTTGTGGCAGCCGGTGCAGCCTTCCGACTTGAACGCCGTCTGGCCCGCCTTCGGGTCGCCGGCCTTAGCGGCCGGCTTGCTGCCCGGCTTGCCGGCCTTCTTGGCCGGTGCGGCCACGGCAGCCACCAGCGGCAGCGATAGAGCGCTGACCGCCAGGACATTCACCAGGGCCCGATGGCTCAGATTCATCACGGGAGAGTCCTCCTAAACAATTGAGGTAGACACCCCATCCGGCACGGCTGGGCGGTATGCTTGCCTCTCGGTCGGAAGCCAGATGGGAGCCGCCTGTCTTCGGCGGCGGCTAGACCTGACGGGTTTGCCAGTCCGGCAAGCCCGTTCGTCATACAGACCCGCCATTCCTCTGGTTGGTGCCCACAAATTCGGCGGGTTAGGGCTCGTCCGGTGGGAGCTAACCGGGCGGCGGCCCCGGCCCGCGTCTACCCGCTCTCCGTGGGGCCGGCGGATGGCGGGCGGGCGGAGCCGGTCAGCTCCTGTTTTTCGGACGGGCGGGGGCGGGAGCGGAGGGAGATCAGGAGGAGCACGACGGCGGCCTGGATGACGTACGCCACATGAAAGCTGATCCCCGCGGCGCGCTGCATCTGATTGCAGCCGGCCGTCAGCCCGCCGAAGAAGAGCGCGGCGAGGAGCACTCCGAGCGGTTGGAGCTGGCCCAGCAGCGCCACCGCGATGCCGGAGAAGCCGTATCCGGGCTCGCCGGGAGCGTATCGGAACAGACGGGAGATCATCGCGAGCTGCTCCACGGCGCCGCCCAGCCCCGCCAGCGCTCCGCTGGTGAGAAAGGCGGTGGCGACCGTGCGGCCCACGGAGATGCCGGCCGTCTGCGCGGCCGCCGGGTTGAGGCCCACCGCTCGGATCCGGAAGCCGGCGCCGCTGCGTGCCAGCCACAGCGCCGCCACCGGGACCGCGAGGAGGGCCAGCAGAACCCCGACGTGC
>CAYQDT010000805.1:0-2575 GCA_964416225.1 uncultured bacterium | reverse complement strand
CACGCGCGATGCAGCCGCAAGCTGATCTCCGGCGCCCTGCTGCCGGGCAACACTCAGCAGAGCCGCTCGCTGCCCTAGAGTCAGGGAAGCCACCCCGATCCCGGTCTCACCCAGGCGGCTCATCTGCCCACCGGTCAGCATCCCGCACCACTGGAGGAGGAGATGCTGCTGCCGCATCTGCTCCGCGGCGGTTCGCAGCTCGAGTCTCCCGTCGCGCCAGTTCTCAACCCCCACCAGCTTCGCCGGTTCGAGGTGCGGCGCGACTCGTCCCAGCTCTTTCCAGGATACGAATCGATCCCTTTTCAGCGCCGCGATCAGCAGGTCCAGCACGGCCGCGGAGGGCTCGTTCTCCAGGCGCTCCTCCCACGATCTGGAACGGACGAGCAGCGTTCCACCCCGCCAGGTATGCCGCGTGTGGAACCTGGAGTCCACCCGTCTCAACAGCTCCTTCAAGGGCTGGTCCTTGGGGAAGGCGTCCAGGTGCTCTCGAAGCGTGAACGCGTCCCCGATGATGTTCATTCGCGATGCGGCGTGCAGCTCGGCCAGCGCTGCCGGGTAGTCCCGGTCCTGAATGGAGGCGGTGATCCGGGTCTTCTCCAGCGGGCTGGCTGCCTCCGGCTGATCGGACGGCTTCGAAGCCTCGGCTTTGTGTGGTGCCGGTCCCTGGGCATCCTCCGCGCCGGACTGCTTGCGCTTCAGCTCCGCCAGCACGGGAGCCGTCAGCGTACCCAGGATCGGAACGCTGGGCGCCAGTGGGACCCCGGGAAGGTTGACCGACATTCCCAGCGTCTGGGACCCGTTTCGCTGATCGATCCAGAACGAAAGGGCCGCGCCGTCCAGCCGGGAGAGGGCGTCCTGAAAGAGGTCGGCAAATCCGCCCTGCCCTCCGGCGCCCCCCTGCCGGATCGCGTCGAACCGCGCGTGCAGCGCTTCCGAAAGAAGCCCGCGCTGCATGGGTGACAGCGCGGCTGCGGGCACCGTGACCGTGCCGGTCCGCCCGTCCGAATCCGTGTTGGTCGCCGGGGTGGTGAGCTGCTTGAGGCTGGCCGGATCGAAGGTGCCCAGGAGCCGCAGCAGCGATTTACCGCCCGGGGACGCCAGCTCGCCCGCGACTCCTTCAAACTCGGCTTCCCGGGCCGTGTCGATCCTGTCGAGGAGGTTTCGGATGTGGTCCACCAGCAGTTGCCCGTTTTGCTCCGCCTCCGCCCGGCGCCGGTGATCACGCGCGTCCGCGTTTGCCGCCAGCCGCTTCCGCTCCGCCTCGGGCAGCCGCAGCCGGTAATGAACCCGGGCCGGCGGCTCGGCACCGCCGCGGTTCTCCGGCGGCGCCACCCGCTCGAGCACCAGCCCGAAGTTCGCGGCGAGGTCCGCCAGCAGGTGCTCCGTCTCTCCCCGGTAGGCCACCGTGGCCTTCCAGGTCCGGACCTCGGGGTCCACCGTCACGCGAACGTGCCCCTCTTTCGCGATGGCGGCCGCGATCTCGGCAAGCGGCCGGCCGGCGAGCTGGATCTGCACGCTCCGGGTAGAGGTGTCTGGTGGTGCGGTGCTTGCCGGCCGACACTCCCCGGGGTGCGGCAGTACGGTCAGGAGACCCGCCGTGGCGAGAAGAGATCCATACAGCCCTTGCCGGAGCGCACGCATAACTCAATTCTCCGTCGATCCATGTTCGAAACGCCCGGGCCGGCAGGCAGCTCCGGAGTCATGATTCGAGCATTGTCAAACCCGCTATGAATAGTATAGGTGCTGTGTCAGCATTACGGGAAACACCACGAAGTTCCGCGCGGAATGATCGCGCTCGGGTCGGCCGATTCGCTGCAGAGTGATCGCGGAGCGGGAGAGGGGCCCCGGGGATGGCGCGGTAGCGGGCAGACGGAGGGCGACTCGAGCGCACCCCCACCGCCATGACCCCGCTGCCCCTCGCCCTCCGCCGCACGGTGCTTCCGGTTGTGAGCGTTTCAGTCCTCCGGCGCGTTCCCGCTCCGGCCCCTTCCCGCTCCGGTCTCTTCCCGCTCCGGCCCCTTTCCGCTCCGGCCCCTCTCCGTGTCTCTGCGTCTCCGTGGTGAGACTCCCCTCCCCGACTCACGAGCGCGCTACGGTCGGAGCACGAGCTGGTCGTCCACGTGCGTGACGCCCGGCGCCCGCCAGGCGGCCTGAATCGCCTCATCCCGCTCGTGCCAGGAATGGACACTCCCGCGCAGGACCACCCTTCCCTCAGTGGTCTCGACCGAGATGTGGGCGGACTCGATCTCGGCGGATCGGCGGAGCGCCTGTTCGATCTCGCGCCGCACATCCTGGCAAGCAACGGGAGGCTGGAGCTCGATGTGGTTCACCACCGCGCGCACCCCCCGCAGGTGCCGGACCGCGTTTTCCGCGGCGGTCTGCTGGTAATGCCAGTCCACCTTCCCTTCCAGCGAAAGGTGCCCGTCGCGCACGGTCACCCGCACCGAGTCGCGGGGTACCAGCGTGCAATCATGGAGCGCCTGTACCGCTGCCCGCGCCAGTTCGGGATCCGTCACCTCGACCCGGGCCGGAAGCTTGACCGCCAGGTCATTGGCAATCGCTTTCGCGCTGAAGA
>CAYQDT010000804.1:0-2576 GCA_964416225.1 uncultured bacterium | reverse complement strand
GAACTCGCCGCCGCGGTGGATCCGGCGCTCCTCCTCCAGGGCCTGGAAGATCGCGGGGGTGAGGAGATAACGGCCGATGGAGATGAAGCGGGAGGGCTCGGTTCCGGTCTTCGGCTTCTCCACGAGGCCGTTCACCTTCAGCGGGTTACTCCCCGCGCGCACGTCGGCCACCCCGTACCGGGAGATATCCTCACCGGCCGGCCGCTCCTCCAGCGCCAGCACGGCATCACCCGTTCGCTGATGCACCTCGATCAACTGCTTCGCGAGCGGGACGGTTCCCAGGTGGATATCGTCCGGAAAGGCCAGCACGCAGCCATCCGAGCCGACGAACTCACGCGCCAGCATCACCGCGGCTCCCGTACCTTCCATCGCCTGCTGGCGCACGAAGAAGAGACGGGCGTCCACCGGGCGGATCTTTTCCAGGTTGGCCTTCTTCCCTTCCCGCTCGAAGACCGCTTCCAGCTCCGGCTCCCGGTCGTAGTAGTCCTCGATCATCTTCTTGCGTCGGGAATTGATGATCAGGATATCGTGGATGCCCGCGTCCACGAACTCCTGGACCACGTAGTCCAGCGCGGGCCGCGTTCCCAGTGGGAGCATCTCTTTCGGGATCGACTTGGTGATGGGGAGAAAGCGCGTTCCGTAGCCGGCGGTGAGAATGATGCCTTTCATGGACCTGTCTTTCGATGATGTGCGACTGAGCCAGCAGGCGTGAGGGTCAGGGCAAGTCTTCCAGCAGGGGCTGCGGCCGCGCCCGGTCCGCCGTTTCGAGGAGGCGGTCGGCCAGCCGGAGGAGCGCCGCGGAGCGCTCCAGGGGACGCTCCAGGCCGCGGAGCAGCGCCAGCGCCCGCTCCGGGTCACGGTCATACAGCTCTACGGCCGCATTGGCCCGGGCTTCTTCCCGCTCCCGCCGGTCCGGAATTCGCTCCGCCAGCAGCAGCACCCGTTCCGGATCAATGGCCGCCGCCTGGCGGGCGAACTCGCCCATCGCCGGACAGTCGATGCGACGGAGGAGGTACTCCGCGGCCGCGCGCAGGCATTCCGCGCCCGCGTCCGGATCGATGGCGTGCAGGAGCACGGCCGCCGCCGTCATTCCGTCCGAGTCCGAAGCCGCTTCCGCCGCGCGGAACCAGCGCCGGTAGATGGGGAGCGCCGCCGCCGGGTCGACCTGCGCCATCCACTGCGCCACCTCGGCAAGTCCGATCACGCCCGGGATGCGGGGGTCCTCATCCTGTAGCCGGTCCAGCAGCCGGTCCAGCACCGGGCGCGTGCAGCAAACGTCCAGGTAGGGAGAGCGATCGGGGCGAAAGACGATGTCCGCCACGTGGCCCAGTTCCCAGTTCGAGTCCAGCACGGCTGCCTCGGACATGGCCCGCTGGAACAGGTCGGCGGCGGCTCGCGGGAAGCCCTCGGCCATCTCGTTGGCGATGAGCACCCAGGTCGTGATGCGGCGGATCGCCTCGGGCTCCCCGTCGGCCGCCGCCACCGCCTCACGAAAGAGGCTCTCCGCCCATTCCCGGTCCAGGCCGGTCGCCGCGCTCGCTACACCGGTCCACTGGAGGCTGCGAAACTGCGATCCGCTCCGGTCGGCGCTCTCCAGCGCCTCCTGGAGCAGCGTCCGGGCTCGGCCCGTCGCCAGCGGAATGAGCGCCTCTCCCACCTGGGCAAGCACCTCCGCGCCGCGGTAATGCTCCAGGTAGCGGGCGTCCGTCTCCACCCCGTCCAGCAATTCCTCGCGCAGCGGTCCCCCCTCGGCTTTTCGCGCCACCTGCAGGCGCGTCTCCAGGCGGGTGCCCGGGTCTTCCAGGGCAGCGGCGAGCACCGCGGCGCGTGCCGGATCGGTACCGGAGAGGGTGGAGGCGAGGAATTGCAGGATCGGCTCTCGCCCTGGAAGCTCCATCACCGTGGCTTCCACGCCCTCCAGCAGCGGGAGGCCCGCCTGCGTGTCTCCGGCGGCCAACAGCGCTTCGCCGACCAGCGCGGCGGCCAGGACCCGTGTCTGGTCCCCCCCGTCCGCCTCCGCCGGAAGGCCGCCGGCCTCATCCGCGAGCCGGAGCAGAAGCTCCCGGGCCCGCTCCGGACTCCTCGCGGCGAGGTCGACCGCGGCTTCGGACAGGGTGTTCAGCACGCGGAGGCGAATGTCGGGCGGCGCCGCGCGGGAGGCGTCGAGCGCGCGGGTGAAGTGCGGCTCCAGCTCCATGTCGCCGCGCCGGAGCCGGTCCTGCACCACCTGCTCGAGCAGTCGAAAGCTGTCCTCCGGGAACTCGAAGGCGAGCTCCGCGGCCAGCTCCGGGCTCGCTGCGGCGAGGCGGAGCGCCCAGGCGAAGCGGTGGCGCGCCCGCGCGATCGGGTGCGAGATGGAAGCCGCGTGCCGCAGGCCCTCCAATACCAGGCCCGTTCGTGCGTCGGGTGCGGTCTGCTCCGGAAGCGTCGCCGTCGGCGCGGGAGAGGAGAGGTGGGTCAGGGCGGAGTCGTCGTACGGTTCGAACACGCGCGCTTACCCCACGAAGCTCACAAGATCCAGCTCCGCCCGGGCACACTCATCCGCGGCGGCGCGAAGCTGCTTCAGCAGGCCGCTC
>CAYQDT010000803.1:0-2586 GCA_964416225.1 uncultured bacterium | reverse complement strand
TGGTGAGTCTCCAGGCACACTGGCTCGAACGCTCTCCGCTGCTGGAGGGGAGCTCCGGGGGAATGGAGAAGCCGGAGCTGCGAGGGCGCGTGGGAGCGTGGGGCGGCTCCCTCCTCTGTGGGCTGGTGCTGCTGGCCAGCATGGTCGTACCCCTGGCGGTACTTTTCCGGGCGTCGCTCCCCCTCCACACGTACCTGGCCGTGTGGAACGAGAGCTCCGATCATTTCGTCAATTCCGCGATCACCGCCGGCGGCGGCGCACTGCTGGCGGTCGTGCTCGCCCTTCTGTACGGGTGGGGAGCGCGCGGCCGGCGGTGGCCCGCGCTGGAGCTCCTCCTCACCCTCCCCTACGCCCTCCCCGCTTCGCTGATCGGAGTGGCCATGATCCGGCTGCTGGCATGGAAGGCGCTGCCGGGGTGGTTATTCGCGTCCGAGTCTCCGCTTTCACAGCCGTGGGCCTACGCGACGCTCATCTGGGCCTACGCCGTGCTCTTCTTCCCCTTTGTCTACAAGACGCTGCAGCCCGCGTGGAGACACCTCGACCCCTGCCTGCTGGACGAGGGTGCGGTGCTGGGAGCCGGGGGCTGGAGCCAGTTCCGAAGCGCCGCCTGGCCGGTCCTTCGCCCATTTGTGCTCTCCGGCGCGGTGCTGGCGGCCGTTCTCGCGGTGCGGGAGATCGACGCTACCGCGCTGCTCCGCCCGCCCGATTGCGACACCATCGCCTTCCGCATCCAGGACTACCTCCACTTCGCCCCGGGGCCGAACGTCGCCGCCTTCTGCGTCCTCCTGGTCCTCCTGAGCGGGATCATCGTTGGCGTGACGGCGGCGTGGGTCAGCCGCATCAACCGCGGATGAGGGGCGCTTCCTGCCCGGATCCGGAGGTCAGCCGGACCGGCGCCGATTCATCCTCTCCAATCGCAACCCCGCGTCGAATCCCGACGAGTTTGCGCAGGTGCATGGAAATTGTTGTGGAGATTTTGCGCGATCTGCGTATAATAAGGCTCGGGAGAAACAAATGGAAGCGGGATCTGTAGTAATCGCACTCCTGGGCGCAGGATTGATGACTTTCGTCGGCTATTTCCTGGCGAAGGGCGCATAGGCGCCGCGCCGGTCCTTTTTGATAAACGCCGGGGCGTCTTCACCTTTTTCGGTGGAGACGCCCCGGCTGTTTTCTGGCGGTCAGCGGCGCCGCGAGGGCCATGGGAGGGGCTGTCCCGTTTCGATCACCGTTTTCAGCGAAGAGAGGATCACGTCCCACGAGGTGTTGACGCTGCTGACCGTCTCCCCTCGGGGAGCCAGTCCCTCGTGACGCAGCGAGAGGAGGCACATCTCGGAGCCGTAGCGCAGCAGCTCCCACGTCACCATGCTCGGGGCCTCCGGCTCCTCGCTCTGGAACTGGAACGTGTGCACGAAGCGCCGCCCCTCAACGAGCTCGTGCACCGTCCCCGCGATCACCACCTGGCCTCCGAGCCTGCTGGCGTACTCCAGCGGCTCTCCCGGCGCCGCGGGCCGCCGGCACAGGTCGGCGAGGCTGTAGCGGTGGACGAGTTCCGGCTCCAGCAGCCATTCCCAGACCACCTCCACCGGCGCGCCGATGTAGATTCGCCGGGTGACGACGGTGCCCGCCTCCATTTCCGCTCGCGCGGGGATTGATGCTTCATTGACTTCCATCATGGTCTGTCTTATCCGTTCGGCCCGGGTGATCCATCCTCGCTTCCGGGCCGCGGGTGGGTGAAGAGCTCCCGTCTTCGGCCGACGGACGCGGCACTCCGGCGCGGCTCCGGATCACCCGCTCCGCCCGGTGGTGGGCTCGTGCGTGAGCGGCCGCACCGTCACGGCTCGTAGGTGACGGTGAGGGCGTAGAGCTGTGCCGCGCCCGCCGCGCGGAGCGTCTCAGCGCATTCGGCGAGTGTGGCGCCCGTGGTGCGCACGTCGTCCACCAGGAGCAGCCGCGCGCCCTGTACCCGCTTCGACTGAGTGACGGCAAACGCGCCCCGGAGGTTCACGGCGCGCTCGCCGTGAGACCGGCCGACCTGCGGCGGCGTGGGGCGGATGCGGCGCAGGGCCGGGACGACCGGCAATCCGCAGCGGCGGCCCACCTCCTCGGCGATCAGCGCCGCCTGGTTGTAGCCGCGCTCCCACTGGCGGAAGCGGTGAATCGGGACGGGCACCAGGGCCGCGGGACGCCAGCGCGTGAGGACCGGCCGCAGCTCCGCGGCCGCCAGCTCACCCAGGGGCGCGGCGAGCGCCACCTTCCGGTGGAACTTGAGCCGCAGCACCGCTTCACGCAGGGGCCCTTCATGGTAGCCCACCGTCCGGACGCCGGCGATGCCGGCGGGCACGGGGGCTCCCGCCGGGACGGGTGAGATGCCGACCCGGCAGGTGGGACAGAACGGCGTCGCCAGCGCGCCGCAAAGGAGACAGCGGGGCGGATAGAGGAGATCGACCAGCCCCGCCACAATCTCCCGCGCCAGGCCCGGCACCGCTACGCTCCGATCCGCGTACCGGCGCCCTGCTCGGTGGCTTTGCGATAGACGGTCGCCGCGAGCGCGATGTCCTCGAGCGCAATCCCGTGCGACTTGAAAAG
>CAYQDT010000802.1:0-2587 GCA_964416225.1 uncultured bacterium | reverse complement strand
CAGTGAGCCGGTGCCGTCGCCGTTGAAGGTGAAGGTAAAACGGCTTCCATCAAGGACGTCGCGGCTGGTCCACGTGCCGATCAGCACGTGCGGCCGGCGCTCCGGCGGCGCCTCCGCCCCCAGCCGGCGGAGGGTGATGCCCTGCAGGGAGACCGTTCCGGGAGCCTCCCCGGCGATGAAGGCGAGGCGGCTGTGTCCGACCACCGTCCCGAGCGCTGAAAAATAGAGATGGTAACACTGCCATTCGGGCGAAAGGTGAACGTGCGCCGTCAGCCCGGTCGGATGCCAATCCGGCTGGTCGATGATCGTCTGGATCGAGAGCGGGCGTGCCTGCGCCGCTCGCCCCCAGAACGCCAACTCGTACGGCTCACCCTCGCGGAGGTCGATCCCCGGCTGGACGAGCTGGACGTGCCACGGCTCTTTTCCCGGGTGCTGCACGTTGACGACCGCAGAGGTCCCCGGCAGCCGTCCGGGTACCGCCTCGCCGCGCCAGTCTACGCCGGCAACCGCCTCTCCGGTTTTCTCCAGGCTCCACTCGGCGCCGCCGTTGGAGAACTCCCCGTTGCGAAGGAGGTTGGCGCCGGACGGCTTGCCGGGAGCGCCGTGGCGGAGCGCCACGCCCGCCAGATCGACCGCACCGACGGATGATCCCAGAAGGAACGTGATGCGGCATCGAGACGTGACCGGGTCCATGGCCGTGAAAACCAGCCGGTACCGCTGCCATTCGCGCGTCAGCGGGAGGTTCTCGGCATTCAAGCCGATCCCGTGTCCGTCTCCCTCGGTGACGTTCGCCGCTACGGTCATGGCCCGCTCGCGGTCCGCGCGGCTCCAGAAGGTGAGGGTATACGGCTCCCCTTCACGCAGGGTGAGCCCCATCTGATGGAACTGGATGTGCCATGGTTCCGCCCCAAGCGTCTCGACGCTCACCCGCACCGCGCCGGCGCGACCGTCCGGCAGCGACTGCGGCGGCAGCCACTCCAGGTGTGCCAGCGCCTTCCCCGGAGTCTGCTCCAGAGTCCACGCTCGCTGATCTGGGGACAGCTCTCCGTTGAGCAGGAGATTGGGCTCGGCGGGCGTCGGCGCGGGAGGGATGCTCGGCGTGCCGGCACGGCGGCCTCCAACTCCGGCACCCGGTTTAGCGGGCGCCGCGGAGAGCCCGCCGGCCATCACGAGTGCCAGGGCCGGAACCAGGAGGAGCTGCCGTCGACAGACCCGGAGCGACCGCGGAGCGTTCGCGGAGACGCGGGGCCTCTTGCGGTGGTTGAGCAGAGGCGCCGGAGAGGACCAGAAATCGCGGTGACGGATCGGACACATGGCTGGAAGCCTCACTGATCTGTGCCGGATGGCCGAATCGCTTCAAGCGCGGATTGGACGTGTGCCGTCCCCCTGGCGCCTTCGCTCATGTGACGGGACGGGGACCGAACGAGTCCCAGCGCCCCCGGCGGGGAGATGGCTGTGCGTTTCAGCGGGAATAGGGGGCATGGACCGCCGTGCGGCCCGCACCCCGACGGTGGCGGGCGTTGCCCCTCCCACACCTTAGGATGCCTGACACCCGCAGACTGTGCAGCAATTGATTCGCCGGACGCGGGCTGGCGGGCGGAAGTCGCATCGGTCGCGGCACGCGGCCGCCGGCGGCGAGCCCGGGTGGGGCCGGGACCGTGCCGCGTCGATCCGGTTCTTCGGCCTCGTGGATGTCCGGGCCAGGGAGACACCGGGCATCTCCACCCCTGTCGAGCCTGAACGGTTCGGCAAGGGCGGCGACCCTGGAGACGATCGCCGCGTGGCCTCCCCACGGGGCGATCGGGGTGGGGGACGGGAGCCGTTCAGCGCCGGCGCGATTACCTCGCCGCGGGGAGGACTGATCTCAGTGCAAAGCGGCAGTGGCGCCCCTGCGCGGCCGACACGCTCGCCGGGCGGTCCCGCCCTCTTTGTCCCCCGGCCAAACGGACCAATGACGGCTGCTTACAGAGGCAAGGAGCCTCAGCTTAGCACCGGCAAAAAACGGTCTTGATGATGGGGAGCACTGCAATGTCAGGCGGAAGAGGATTGGTGCTCGCGCGTTCAGCGCTGGCGAAGGATCCCGTACCACACGAGATGCCAGGGTTCGACCGAATCACAGCCCATTGGCCCACACGCGATCGCAAGCGGAAACCGTACGATACACCAACCCAGGACCAGCGCGACCGCAGCCCGCTTCCTAACCTGTGCCGGCGCGAGCCTTTGCAAGGCAACGAGCGGTGCAAGCATCAACAGGCCTTGAAGCAACAGCCTCGCCCACTGCTCAACGGGATTCCGTTGCCCGCGCGCCGGATAGGCGAACGTGACACGAAGTGGGCCGTACTCTTGCCGGAGAGTCGTCCCTTTCACGGTCCACCGGCCGGTTTCTTCCCCGATCCGCAGCGATGCCCGCCAACTCACCTGTGTATGCTGAGCCGAAGCAACGTGGGGAACCATCTCCGTCAGGCGAAGGCCGCAGAGCGCAGCGCGCGTGATACCCACTCCCAGGAGTGAAAGGAGCCAATAACGCAACCACCGGCCTGAAAGGGGGAACAGCCACGCCTATCGGGCTATCGCCGCATCGCTGCGG
>CAYQDT010000801.1:0-2588 GCA_964416225.1 uncultured bacterium | reverse complement strand
CCGGTACCTTTCGCGGCCGGATCACACTTCCCACGGCGCCGGGGGCGGTTCGGGGAGCCTCGGAGCGCACGCCGTCTCCTGCCGCTGGCGCGGGCCGCTTCCGGGGGCGCTCTCGGCACCCGGCGCCTCGAAATCTCACCGCGTCCGGACGCCTCCCTGCTATAACGTACCCGGCCCGGCAGGCGCCGTGCGGCTTCACCGGTGAAGGCCGCGGCGCGCCTGCGCGGCGGCCACAGTGAGCGCCATGCATTCCCGGAACCACCTCCTCGCGGCGGTTGGCCGCAGTCTCCTCCTCAGCGCGGGCCTGGCCAGTACCGCGCTGGCGGCGGCGAACGATCATTTCTTTCCCGCCGCGCCTGCCGCCAGGCCGTATGTGGAGGCGGATGCCCGCGGCTTCGTGATCGGGGGAAAGCGCACCTTCCTCGTTTCAGCGGGAATGGAGTACGCCCGGGTGCCGCGCGCCCTCTGGCGAGACCGTCTCCTGCGCCTCCAGCGGGCCGGGTTCAACTGCGTGGAGGTGTACACCTTCTGGAACTGGCACGAGCCGCAGGAGGGCCGCTTCCTCTTCACCGGCGATCATGACCTGAATGCCTTCTTGAAGCTGGTGAAGGAGATGGGGATGTACGCCATCCCGCGCGTCGGCCCGTACTACTGCGCGGAATGGGACAGCGGCGGCTACCCCCTCTGGCTGCGCTTCAAGCCGGGGGTCCGCGTGCGCGAGCACGACGCGGCGTTCGAGAAGTACGTCGACCGCTTCTTCGATCATCTGCTCCCCATCGTGGCGGCCAACCAGGTGAGCCGCGGCGGCTCGGTGGTGCTGGTGCAGCTGGAGAACGAGCACCCGGACGGCTGGGGGACGGAGAACCTGGCGAACCCGTACTTCCGCCACCTCCGGGAGAAGGCCCTGGCCCTGGGGCTGGAAGTGCCGTATTTCTTCAGCGGCGTCCACCACGCGAGCGACCCGGCCGGGAACGCCGTCCTCGACGACCCGCGCCGCCCGAACCCCTGGTTTTCCACGGAGTTCTGGAGCGTCTGGTATGACCGCTACGGCTCCGGTCCCCGGGAAGCGGCGGAGTACGGGCGCCGCACCTGGAAGATCATCGCCCGCGGGGGCGGGGGCTACAACTACTACATGGCGCACGGCGGGAGCAACTTCGCCTACACCAACAACAACGAGGACGCGGCGTGCTACGACTACGGCGCCGCCGTGGGGCAGGCCGGCGACCTCCGCCCCATCTACTACCGGTTCAAGCGCGCGGGCTGGTTCGCCCGCACCTTCGCGGAAATCCTGGAGAACGCCGTGGACGCGTCCGGCGCGTACCAGGGGCTGGCCGACAACCCCGCGGTCCACGTGACCGCGCGCCGGAGCCCCGTCGGGACGATCGTCTTCCTGGACAACCCCGGCTCCGTGCCGCTGGAAACGCGCCCTGGCGGTAGAGCCGGCGGCGGGTCGGTGGTGCTGGCGCCGGGTGAGATCATGCCGCTCCTACGGGACGTCTCCCTCGCGCCCGGGATCCGGCTGGAGGAGAGCACCACGCGGGTCCTGGGCCGGTTCCGGCAGGGCCACACCACCACGCTGGTGGTCTACGGGCCCGCGGGCAGTCACGGTGAGCTGCGCTTCCGGGCCGGCGGGACCAGCCGCGTGCTGCCGGTGACCTTTGCCGAGGCCGAGCCGGCGCCCGTCACCGCGGCCACCGCGGGCGATGAGCGGGTGCGCGTGCTGGCCGTCACGGACACGGGCGCCGACCACACCTGGTGGGTGGAAGCCGGAGGGCAGGGTTACCTGGTGTACGGCCCGGAGTTCGCCGGGGAGGCGACCCTCCGGGGTGGCCGGCTCCAGGTCACCACGGAGCGCCCCTGGGGGGACGGCGGCGAGCCGCGGGTGGTGGCGTACGGGCCGGAGGACACGCCGCTGCGCCTCCGCCCGGAGACGGGAGCCGGAACGCGGGCCGCGAGCGCCCCGCTCCAGGGATGGTCGACGCGCAGCGGCGCGCAGCCCGCCGCGCCCGGCTATGACGATCGCTCCTGGCTGGCCGCGGAGAACCCCCCGGCCATGGGCGCGGACGGCGACCTCACCGCCGACGCCTGGTACCGCACCAAGCTCAGCGTGCCGGAGGCCGGCGCCTACACCCTCCACGTGGACGGCGGCGGCGACCGGGCCGCCGCTTTCGTGGACGGCGAGCGCGCCGGCGGCGGCGACCTCCGCGCCGGCGACCTGGAGCTGCGGCTGCTGGCGGGAACCCACTCGCTGGCCGTCTTCACCGCCCATGACGGCCGGGACAAGCTGTTCAACCACCTGGGCCCGATCGACACCGTGGACGCCAAGGGTCTGCGCGGAGCCGCCGTGCTCCGGAAGGGCGGGCTCCCGACGCTGGCGGAGTGGCGCGTGCGGCCGGCGGAGGGGCGCGCGGACGCCGATCAGGGCCCGCCCGCCGCGGACGCCCCCGGTTGGAAGAGCTACAAGATCGGCGAGGACGCCTTCAACCGCCGCCGGGCCTTCGCCTGGTTCCAGAGCACCCTGGCGCTCCCACCCGGAGCGACCGAAGCGACGCTCCACTTCCAGAGCGTGGATGATAACGCGATCGTCT
>CAYQDT010000800.1:1594-2591 GCA_964416225.1 uncultured bacterium | reverse complement strand
AGCCGGGCTCGTAGATGAAGGCGGCGCCGTAGGGGTGAGACTGGATCAGGCCGACGTTGAGCCCCAGAGCCTGGTAGACGGGCCCGTTCCAGGTGCAGTCCCGCTTGGCGAGGTAGTCATTGGGCGTGACGACGTGGACGCTCTTCCCGGGGAGGGCGTTCAGGTAGACCGGGCAGGTGGCGGAGAGGGTCTTCCCCTCGCCGGTCGCCAGCTCGGCGACGCGTCCCTGGTGCAGCGCCAGGCCGGCGATCATCTGCACGTCATAATGACGCATCTTGAGGTGGCGCTTGGATGCTTCCCGGACGACCGCAAAGGCCTCGGGCGCCAGGCGATTCAGCTCCGCCTCGAGAGTGGCGTAGGCATCCTTGATGGCGGCGTCGGCCGCGGCGTTCGCCACGGGGTCGCCGGCCTCGCTCCGGCCGGCCTTGGCGGCGTCGATCGCTTCGACGAGCGGTTGGAGCCGCTCCCGGAACTGGTCCGTCTTCGCGGTCAGCTCCTCATCTGAGAGCTTCTCGAGGGAAGACTCCAGGGCATTGATTTCCGCCACGGTCTTCCGCAGCCGGGCAACTTCGCGCTCGTTCCCATCCAGCAGGGATTTCAGGAAGCTCATCAGGGATTCACCTCGGACCGTATTCTAACAGTTACCCACCCGTTATTCAAGGACGCGAGCCCCGGGTGCCGGCTTGCGGAAAGTGGGTCGCGGGGCCGAAAAACAGCCCTCGGAGGGGTGCGTGGACCGGGGAGCGGAGTGCCGGGGACGCGTGCTCCAGGCGGGGAGACCGGGGCGGCGGCGGCTCCCGCGGTGGAGAGTATCGGCCCCCGCCCGCTCCGACGTTAGGTGGACCGCTCCCCCGGCGCGCAAGCCGGCCCCGTGCCTCCGAACGCTCGCCGGGGAGGCGCGGGGCCCGAAACGACGAAGCCAGGGGCCGGCGCGCCGGGACATGGCTCGGCACTGCGGACGGAGCCGGCCCTCTTCCGCCCCGGCTTTACGCGGAGG
>CAYQDT010000800.1:0-1584 GCA_964416225.1 uncultured bacterium | reverse complement strand
CGGACCACCCGGTCGTGCAGCTTGTAACCGGCCCGCAGCTCCTCCACCACCTGGTTCGGCTCCTGACCATCTCCCGGGGCCACCTGCATGATTGCTTCGTGGTGGTTCGGGTCGAACGGCTGACCCACCGCTTCGATCCGGGAGAGTCCAGCCCGGTTGAGCGCGTCGGCGAGCTGGCGATGGGTGGCCTGGACGCCTTCCTTGAGTGCCTCGATGTTGTCCGTGGCCTCCGCCGCCTCCAGGGCGCGGGTGAAGTTGTCCAGCACGGGAAGGATCTCGCTGATGAGCCGCTCGTTGGCATACTTGCGCTGCTCGTCGGCGTCCAGGCGGGCCCGGCGGCGGTAATTCTCGCTCTCCGCCGCGGTGCGCAGCGCGCGGTCCTTCCACTCATCCCGCTCGGCGCGCAAGGCCTCCAGCTCTCCCTGCAAGCCGCCCGCCGCGTCCGCGCTCTCGCCCGCGGCCCCTTCGGCGGACGTCTCCTCCGCCTGCGGCTCTCGCTCCATTGGTTCTTCCGTCCCCTGCTTTCGCGACATCCTTGGAAACCTCATGCGGTCCGTCTCATCTCTTGGCCGGGCGGGGCCTCATGGACTCTTCCCGCCGCTGCGAGGCACACCACGACTCTTCCCGCCGGCGCCGGGATCCGAACCTGACCGGACCCGGCACCAGCGGGCGATGAATGATCCATGGAGCGTTCGCAGCCGGCGTCCACGGGCCGGTGCGTCCGCGCCCGCCCGCGGGGTGGACCCGAAGGACCGTCCACCGCTCCGCGGCGGCCCACTAGCATTATTCCCCGGCCAGGCGGCTCAGGGTCTCCGTCAGCGCTTTCGCGGCATACTGCACCGCCGGCAGCGCCTGGGCATAATGCATCCGGGTGGGACCCAGAACGCCGACCCAGCCGAACGTCCGCGGCCCGGCGCAGTAGCGCGCCGCCACCACGCTCACTTCGTGCATCGATTCGTGCGGGTTTTCCTGACCGATGCTGACGGTGATCTCCCGGTTCTCCACCATCAGGCGCAGCGTCTCGTAGGCGTCCCGCCGCGCCTCGAGAAACCGGACGAGCGGCTCCACCCGGTTCGCTTCCCGGAATTCCGGCTGCTCCAGGATGTGACTTGCTCCGTCCAGAAACAGCTCGCCGTCCTCTTCCGCTATCCCGCGGCCGATCACGTTCAGCAGGGCCCGCAGCTCCTCGTCGTACGAACGCAGCTCCTCGATGGCGGGCGTAAGACCCGCAACGCGGCTGATCGGAAGCTCACCGAGCAGCCCGTCCAGCGCGTTCCCGAGCTGCGAGACGACGGACGGCGAGAGCTGTCGGGTGATCTCGCAGAAGCGGTGGACCACCTGCCCGTTGTCCAGCACCACCACCGCCAGCAGACGCGTCGGCGCCACCTGCACCAGGTGCACCTGGCGGATGAGCGGCTCGTCGCTGGTTGGCGGCGTGGCCATCGAGGTGTAGCGCGTGAGGCTGGAGAGGACCCGGCACGTCTGGGCCAGCAGCTGCTCCAGGTCCCCGTCGCTCAGCTTTTGCGCTCCGCGGATGGTCCGCGCGTCGGTGGGCGAAAGCCGGTCCCACGCCATGAGATGGTC
>CAYQDT010000799.1:0-2593 GCA_964416225.1 uncultured bacterium | reverse complement strand
TGCCGGACGATCGACTGGCGGATCTATCCGCGGCCGTACATCAAGAGCGAGGGACTCTTCCTCTGCCCGAGCGACGGGGGCGTTCCGGCGCTTTTTGCGAGCACCGACCCCACCTACGGTGGCCCGGTGGGCCGCGAGATCGCGAAGGGAGGCTACGGCACCAGCTACTGCCTGAACACCGTGATGACCCGCCTGGGAGGATTGGCCGCCGTTGTTCAACCGGCGGATACGTATTTGGGAGCGGAAATCTATCCGTGGCATAACTCGGACGGCCAGGCAAACATCGCGGCAAAGACCGGCCATCCCTCGCGCGTCGCTTATTTCTGCGACGGTCACGCGAAGATGGCCAGCGAGCAAGCCATTGCCAGCCAGTGCACGCCGCCCGCGGCGCCTGGAATCGGGCCCGTTCCGTGATCGGCGGCTCCGCCGTGGCAAATCCGATCGCCCGGGGGGCCGGGGTCTCACTCCGCCTCCTACCGGTCCTCTCGCTGTGCCTGCTGACCGGGTGCGCCGCACGCGGAAGGACGCTGGGCATTCCGCCCGCCGGAGTGCCCAGCACCGTAGCGGCCGCCCGCGCGGCCGGGCCGGGCGTCCCCGTTCTGCTGCGCGGGCGAATGGTGGAGCGTTGACCGGTCGCGGGGTGCTGGTTCAGCATCCAGGACGCTACCGGATCGATGAAAGTAGACACCAAAGCCGCGGGATTTGTGATGCTGGACGTGCCGATGGGCGCGCCGGTCAGCGTAGGCGGGAAAACCGCCCGCGCGGACGGCGAGCAGCTGATCCAGGCCAGCGGGGTGCTTTATTGAATATACCGCCCCCCGGGATTGCTTCCCGGTAGGCTCGGGTGAGTAAGCCAATGCGGAGCGGCACGCGGAACGTCGCCCTCTGGATCGCCGTCGTCCTGGTGCTGCTCGGGGGCCTGTGGTATGGGTTGACGTTCGGGCAATCGACGGAGCGGCTCGAGCAGGCGCGAGTGGTGGAGCGCGTCGAAACCGCCCCGATGTGCCCCTGGCGCGAGCCCGAAGCGGATCTGCGCCGCTTTTTTCCGGGCGCGACCGGCTACCGGACCCAGGTGCGCATCCTCAGCGCCTTGCGTGTTGAGCTGAGCCGGCGGCTCGGCCGCCCTCCATCCGCGGAAGAGAATGCGGTCTATCTGTACGAGGTCGACCGGGGCGGCGACGCCGAGGGCACGGTGCTGGTGCGCCGGGTGAAAGGCGAGTATGGCGCTATCGAGGTAGTGTTGGCCGTAAATAAGAGTGGATCGGTGCGGGCTGTACGGATCCAGCGCCTCCGTGAGCCGCCGGCAATCACCCGGGCGCTCACCGCACCGGAGTGGCTGGCGGCTTTTCGCGGCCAAGACGCCGCCTCGGATTGGAGACTCGGTGCGGCGGTGCCCGAGGTGCCGGCCCCCGCGCGACCCTCCGCCCAGGCGGTACTGAACGGTGTGCGGAGCCAGCTCATTCTGCTTGAAGTTGCGCGTGCGCACGGACTGCGACAGCCCGCCGATCAGGAAGAGCATGCTAATCCTGGCCATCCGTAACCTGCTCCGGCGTCCCTTCCGCAGCGCGCTCACCGCCGCCGGCCTGGCGGTGTCCGTGGCCGTGCTGGGGTGCCTTACGGCGTTCGGCGAAGGGTACCGGCAGAGTCTCCATGGCGAGCTCGACCGTATGGGCATGCAGATGATGTTGGTGCCCCTCGGCTGCCCCTACGACGCCGCGGCCCGGGTGCTGAAGGGCCGAACTCTCGAGAACTCCCTCCCGCTGGCCGCCCTCGAATCGGCGCGCCGTGATCCCGCCGTTGCGGTGGCGGCGCCGCTGCTGATGGCCGCCGTTCCGCGCCCGGCGATGGGTCGAACCGACATGTGGGCCGGCATCGACCGGAGCGCGTTGGCGCTCAAGCCGTGGTGGAGAACCCGGTCCGGTGCGCGCTGGTTCGACGCGGAGGACGAGGTGATCCTCGGGTCCGAGACGGCGGCCGTGGAGCTGCGCCAACCGGGCGACAAGCTGTTCAGCCCGGAAACGGGGCAGCTCCTCCGCGTGGCGGGCGTGCTCGAGCGAAGCGGCACCAGCGATGACAGCCTCTTCTTCGTCCCCCTGGCCACCGCGCAGCGGATGTTCGGCCAGAAAGACCGCGTCACGGCCGTTGCTCTCCGCTTGCGGGATCCCGAGCTGCTGATGGAGGCGGCGACGCGGCTCCAGGCCGTGCGCGGCGCGCAGGTGGTCACCATGACCGAGATGATGGGCACCTTCCTCAACCTGGTCGGCTCCGTGCGCACGCTCCTTGGGGCCATCGGTATGATCGCCGTGGCCGCAAGCTGCCTGGGTGTCTTCAATACGATGCTGGGGAGCGTGCTCGAGCAGATGGGTGAGCTTTCGGTGATGCGTGCGCTGGGCGCGTCCCGCGCGCAGCTCTTCCGGCTGGTCTCCGCGGAAGCAGCGGTGCTGGCGGCTGCCGGAAGCCTCGCCGGATTGGCGCTGATCTTCGGCGGCGGCCGCTTGTTGGAGAACCTGGTGAAGCGGTTCCTACCGCTGGCTCCCGCCGGGTCGCTGCTGCACGTCTCTCCCCAGATCGTGGGCGAGTGCGTGCTGATCGC
>CAYQDT010000798.1:0-2607 GCA_964416225.1 uncultured bacterium | reverse complement strand
GTTTTTCTGGCTCCCCGAGCGACGCTCGCCGGGGCACGCCCGCGATGCGCGGCGGCGAATCAGTGCCAGTAATGGAAAACGCGGCCGGGACCGCTGCCCGCCGCGCTTGTTGGGTACCGCCGCCCCGCTCTCAAGAGCAGGCGCCCTTCATATATTGGACCGCGTAGGTCATCGCGTCCCGCATCTCGATGTGGGTGATGGTGCCGCCGCGAAACTCGGACTGCATGAAGCGGTTGAGCTGGCCGAACACTCCGGCCGTGCTGTTGCCCGCGTCGACCTGCCGGCGGATCTCGGCGCGGAGGTGCTCGCTCCGTTTGTCGGGAATGCCGACGATGCGGGGGTGGATTGCCTCGAGGACCGCCTCGACGGAGGCGGTGGTGAACTCACCTTCGCTGGCGTCGACCAGTGCGAAGAGGCGGGCCTGGTGGTAGTAGGAGACGTTGATCTGATCCGTGGAGCCGCCGGGCGTCTCGTAGACGAGCGCGATGTTGGTCACGGGCTCGCTGTCCCCGCAGTCCCATTCCGAGATGCGGATGCGGAGGTTCCCGTATTCCACGCGGCCGGCATACGGGCGGATGGTTTCCTGAATGCGGGCGCAAAGCCCCTGCAGCGCCTCGGCCGGTTGTGACGCATCCATCCGTAGATCGCCTCCGTTAGCTTCGAGTGTACCACGCGCGCTCATGGCGTGTCAACGCTTGGAGTGGGCACGCGCGGGACGGCCGCCTCCGGGGAAGCGGGCGCGGCGTCCGGGCCGGATACCGGCGGACGCCGCGCCCGGCGCAGCTCGGGCTCGGGCACGGAATGTGTGCGGATTGGGACGCGTAAACGGTCGTCCGAGCCGGGTCAGCCGTAGATCAGGACCCGGCGGGGTCAGCCGCAGGCGTCCGGCTCCCCGGGCTCTTCCGGGGCTTCCACTTCGTCCGGCAGGACGAGGGCCAGGCACTCCGCAACCTGGGCGCTCCGGTTTTCCGCATCGTCGCTGGAGATCAGGAGCATCGAATAGGGGGTTTGCGCCACGTCACCGATGATGCCCAGGTACGGGCCGACGGCGCGCTGGATACTGCGGATTCCCCGCTCCAGCAGGGCCTCCCGCAGCATTCCGCAGAGGATGGTGGGGCCTTCTTAGATGGGTACGGGTTGCAAGCGCTTTGGAGTGGAGAGGCGGATCAGAGCTGGCGCACGTAGGCGAGGAGGTCCCGGAGCTCTTCCGGGGTGAGCAGATGGGCCCTGCCGTGCGTATGGGAACCGTTGTGCTGCGTGAAGATCTCTTCCAGGGTCTTCGCGCGTCCGTCATGGAGATAGGGGTCGCTGTCGTAAACGCCGACGAGGTGCGGCACGTCCAGTTCGACGCCGGCGGGAGTGGTGCCGACGGATGCCTTTCGCTGCCCGCCGGCTTTGGAGCCGGTGTGGCACTGGCC
This sequence comes from uncultured bacterium, assembly GCA_964416225.1. Classification (GTDB taxonomy): domain Bacteria; phylum Armatimonadota; class SYMT01; order SYMT01; family SYMT01; genus CAYQDT01. Next base: position 1,189 of record CAYQDT010000798.1, on the reverse strand, counting down.
GCACTCCGCCTTTCCTTCGAAGAGCTCCTTGCCGCGCTGTCCTTCAGCGGTGAGGCTGCCATCCGGCGTGCGGTAAGGATTGGGAGGGAGGGCGAGCGATTCCACATACGCCGCCACCGCATCCGCCTGCGCATCGGTGAACGAAGGCGCCTGGAGCAGTCCGGAGGCCTCCTCCTTGACGAAGGTGGGAAGGTCGCGGGTGAAGCCGGTCCAGCGGAAGGGTGCGGTGTCGGCAATGTGGCCCCGCAGGCTCTTCACGTTTCGCGTGATCTCCTTGCCCAGCCCGTCCGGCACATGGACAAACTTCCAGGAGATGCCGTCCGTGTGACCGTCCGGGTGGCAGGAGTTGCAGCTAAACTGCTGCCCCCGCGTGATTGTGGCCGTGTCGAAGAGGAAGCGACCCAGCGCGTTCGGATCACGGTGGGAGGCGGGTCCGAGGGAGATCCGGCGCGTGATCCGCATGGTGTCCGGGTCGATGACGGCCACATCGTTCCCCAGGCTGTTGGCTACCCACAGCTCTCGGCCGTTCGGCGTGAGCTGGAGACCTTTCGGGCCGGCGCCCACGCGTGGGACGAGCCGCGGGTCGCGGCTGCTGTCTTCCAGGTTCACGGCCTGCACGCTGTGGCCGCCGGTGCAGGTGATGAAGGCGCGCTTCCGCTTCAGGTCGAGGACCACCGAATCCGGGTCCGCCACATCCTTGCTCAGGAAATCCAGCCAGATGTTTTCGGCGCCGTTCGGCCGGCCGTTCGGGCGGACGTGGAACGCCTGGTTCGACCAGATGCCGATCGCCGTCTCGGTGGGCCGCTCGTTCTGGGCACGCTGGCCGACGGTATAGGCCAGCTTCCCATCCGGATAGATCGCTACGCCGCGGAGGTTCACCGCCGGAGTGGGACCCTGGGCCATCGCCCGCCGGCTCTCCGTGTCAATGAAGGTGACGGAGCCCTGGGACATGTTGGCGGTGGCGAGAATCTTGCCGTCCGGAGTGAGGGAGAGGGCCCGCGGGCGGCGCCCGGTCGGGATGCGCGCGGTCACCTGACGGCGGGCCACGTCGAGCACCGCCACCTGGTCGAGCTGGCTGACGGCTGCGTACGCCGTTGCGCCATCCGGCGAGACGACGACGTCGTAGGGCATGCCGGGCAGGGGGGTGAGCTCGACCTTCCCGGTGTCCAGATGCACGAAGGCCAGGGAG
>CAYQDT010000797.1:1359-2608 GCA_964416225.1 uncultured bacterium | reverse complement strand
GTCCGCCGGCGGCCCCCGACGCGCTTCGTCCCACGGCGTTCCGGGAGGCGACGACAGAGGATTTTTCTTAAGGCCCTTAAGAAACGAGCGGCAGACGTGCAGCCTGCCGCGGTAAGACGGGGTGGCGGGTATCGACGCCGACGGACAGCGAGACCATGTTGAAGCAGTGCCACCGGACCAGCTCACCCACCCGCGCCGCCGGTAGCGTGGCTCTTCTGGCTCTCACCGCGGCGCTCGCGGCGGCCGGCGGCGCCCGCTCGGCCGGCCGCGGCCCGTCCGGGGCGCCCGCCGCGCGCAGCCAGGCGGTGCTCGAGCGGACCCTCGACTCGGTCCGGCCGCAACCCGGCTCCGAACTGGCGCACGGGATGCGGGGCGAAGGGAGCTTCACCGGAGAGTTCAACGGGCGGCCGTGGCGCGACGCGCGCGGCGGCGGCTGGTTCTCGTACGAGCTGAAACTGTCGGGGATGCAGCCGGACCTCCTGGTCTGCACCTATTGGGGCAGCGACGGAGGCGGCCGGGAATTTGACCTGCTGATCGACGGGACGAAGATCGCGACGGAGCGGCTGGAGAACAGCCGGCCCGGCGTTTTCTATGACCGGGCTTACCTAATCCCAGCGGAGCTGACGAAGGGAAAGGAGCGGGTTAAGGTCCGGTTCCAGGCATACCCGGGTCGGATCGCGGGCGGCGTCTTCGGCTGCCGTATCCTGCGCGGCCGCGAGGCGCTCCCCCCGGAGCCGGCCGATACGGACGGGTCCGGAGAGGCTACCCGCTTCCTCAAATCCCGCGATTTTACTGTCGTCCTCAGTGACCGCGCGGGCATTGCGACCCAGCTCCGGCCCCGGCTCAGCGACGGATTCGACTTCCTGCCGTCTGACCGCCTGCCTGCCCGCCTGGGGGACGGGTTCGTCCACCTGGGAGACCTCTCTCTCCGGGCGCGCCCGGAGGGAGCGGAGGCGTGGACCACCTACACCACCTACGACCATCGCCGGCCGATCCGCCGGGTGAGCGCCGGCGAGACGGCCATCACGGACGATCTCGCGGCGACGCTGCCGGCCGGCTGCCCCCTGGAGGTAGTGCGCACCTGGGAGACCGCCGGCGGACGGCTGCGGTTGATGTTCCACCTCGCGAACCGCGGGCGCGCCCCCGTAGAGATCGGCGCCCTCGGCCTCCCGATGCCCTTCAACAACATCCTCACCGGCCGGAGCCTGGAGGAGGCCCACACCCGGTGCGCCTTCACGGATCCGTACAT
>CAYQDT010000797.1:0-1349 GCA_964416225.1 uncultured bacterium | reverse complement strand
CGCCGGTTACCTGCGGGTCACGCGGCTCAGCGGCGCCGGCCCCACGCTGGTGGTCACGCCCGTCGGGCGTACCCCGCTGGAGGCCTGGCGCCTGGTGGAGGAGCCGATGCGGCCGAACCAGACCTTCGAGGGGATGATGGAGTGGATGGCGCATACCCGCGCGTACGCCGAGAACGAGTGGCGGGGCGCGCAGCCGTGGAATACGCCGACGGCCGCGATCCTGAGGCCGGGGGAGACGCGGGCGTACGGCGTCCAGTTTTCACCCTCCCCGAGCATCCGGGCCATCGAGGAGACGCTGGCAGCGCTCAAGCGTCCGGTGGCCGTGGGCCTTCCGGGCTACATCCTGCCGATGGACCAGACCGGCAGGCTGTTCTTGAAGTACGGGAGCGCCGTCTGTAGCGCGGCGGCGGAGCCGGCCGGTGCTCTGACGCTGGTGCGGAACGGCGAAGGGAAGCACGGTTGGAAGGGCTACACGGTGCGGGGCCGGCGGTGGGGCCGCGCCCGCCTCACCCTGACCTATGCGGACGGTACGCGGCAGGTGGTCAGCTACTACGTGACCCGTCCGGCGGACCAAGCCGTGACCGACCTCGGCCGCTTCCTCACCACGAAGGCCTGGTTCACGGACGAGCGGGACCCCTTCGGGAGGGCGCCCTCCGCGATCTCGTTCGACCGGGAAGCGGACCGGCAGGTGGTGCAGGACTCCCGCGTCTGGATTGCCGGGCTGGGGGATGAAGGCGGCTCCGGGAACTGGCTGGCGCTGGCCATGAAAGAGCTCGGGCAGCCCGACCAGGACGAAGTAGCGAAGCTCGAAGCGTTCGTGCAGCGCGTGCTCTGGGGCAACCTCCAATTCACGGAGGGCCCGAAGGCGTATGGCGTCCGCAAGAGCGTCTTCTACTACGACCCCGCGCTCCTACCCCATTTCCGGTACGACGGCCGGTTCGACTGGCGGAGCTGGACCTCGTGGAGCAAGCGGACCACCGAGGACATCGGACGGGGCTACAACTACCCGCATGTGGTCGCGGCATACTGGTCGCTCTACCGTATCGCGAGAAACCACCCGGGGCTGACGAAACAGCCGTGGGAGTGGTACCTGAATCAGGCATACGAGACCACCCGCTTCCTTACCAGTCGGGACGAGCAGGGCCGGGACCGGGTTGGCTACTGGCGGCTGGGGCTGATGGAGGGCACCGTCTTCACGGCCCTGCTGGACGATCTTCGACGCGAGGGCCGGACCGCCGAAGCGGCGCTCGTAGAGGCCCGGATGCGGGAGCGGGCCGACCGCTGGAAAACGGAGGCATATCCGTTCGGCAGTGAGATGGCGTGGGACTCGACGGGGCAGGAGGAAGTTT
>CAYQDT010000796.1:0-2617 GCA_964416225.1 uncultured bacterium | reverse complement strand
AGATCCTGCTGTTCAACAACCGGATCTACGGGCTGACCAAGGGCCAGTACTCGCCCACCTCGCTCCCGGGGCACAAGACCAAGTCGTCGCCGATGGGCTCGATCGAGCAGTCGCTGAACCCCATCGGGGTGGCGCTGGCGGCGGAGGGCACCTTCATTGCCCGCACCGTGGACGTCTACGCCAAGCACATGAGCGAGGTCCTCAAAGCGGCTACGGGCCACCGGGGCACCGCGTTCACCGAGATCTACCAGAACTGCATCATCTTCAACAAGAGCGCCTGGGACCATGTTACGGACCAGGAGGTCCGGGACGATAACGTTCTGTTCCTGAAGCACGGGGAGCCGATGATCTTCGGGAAGAACGCGGACCGCGGGATCCGCCTGAACGGTCTCAAGCCGGAAGTCGTACAGCTCGGCGACGGCGTCACCGAAGCGGACCTCCTGGTCCACGACGCGCACGCGGAGGATCCGACGCTTGCCTGGATGCTCAGCCGGATGGAGCCGCCGTACTTTCCGGTGCCGGTCGGCATCTTCCGCAGTGTGGAAAAGCCGACCTACGCGGACCTGGCGCTCAAGCAGAATGAGGAGGCGGTGCGGCGCCGCGGGACGGGCGACCTCCGGAAGCTTTATCTCGATTCCGACACCTGGGAGGTCGCGGAGCAGCCGCTTGCAGTGGCCGGCAGCAACGGGCACGCGTAGCGGTCACCGGTCGAACCCGTCAAACGCCCCCTCCTCTCGCAGGAGGGGGCGCTTTTGATAGGACCCGGGGAGCGCCGGATGCCGTCAAACCACGTGTGACGCAGCGATTGCGGCGCGATAATACTCCCGGGTAAGCAAGCACTCGTCCGGCAGCGACCCCCCGTAGGATCGGGACCGTCCCGCGCCCAGGTGACCAGGTAAGATTCCGGTATGCCGCACACGAAGACCAAGGGGCAGATCGAAGCCGAGATCAGTGACGCGATGGTGAAGCTCCAGCGAGAGCACACCGGGCGCGGGCCGAACCAGGCGCATACGTACATCATCCATGACCTGGTGATCGTCCGGATGCAGGAGGTGCTCACCCCCGCGGAGCGGCAGCTAACGGGCAAAGCGTACGGGCAGAGCCTGGTCAAGCAGTTCCACCAGCAGATGCACGAGATTGCGCGGACCCAGCTCGAAGCGATCATCGAGCAGCACACGGACTGCAAGGTCCTCAGCATCCACAGCGACGTCAGCACCAAGACCGGCGAGCAGATGGCCATCTACGTGCTGGACCAGAACCTCGAGGCGCTGCTCCCGCGCAAGAACGATCTGCCGACGCGGCGCTAGCCGCGGCGCGCCGGCCCCAGGTACCGGCCGGACCGCGCGTCCTGCGGCGGCCGAACCACCAGCCGCCGTTCATCCCGCGGGGCAGTCACTCCGCGGAACGCACCGCCGATCGACGGTCCCCACCGGCGATGCCGCTGCGACTCGGTACGGCATCGCCGCGGCCGAGGGCCGACTGCTTCCGCCGAACCCGATGCCCGCCGGAAACGGCGGATCCCGGCGGAGGTGCAAACCCGCCGTTCGGGAATCTCTCCTTGTACCGCACGGCGCGCGCACGGCGCCGCCCGTCCATGGCGCCGCCCACCGGCCGGCGTGTTGATCGCACCGCGTATCCGGCGGTCGGCAGTGGACGTTGAAGCCGTGTGAGAAGACCGCGCCTGTCCGGCGGTAGGAGCGTGGAACGATGACGCTGGTGCCTCCCATGATCTATGCGGTGCTGCTGGTGGCCGGGTTCGCGGGCTTCCTGTCCATGCTATTTCTCGGGGGCATCCACACCGTACACGGCCACCACCATGGTCACGCCGGAGCCGGTCGCGGGCCGGGGTCCGGTCGCGCCGCCGGGCACCCCTTCGGACACCGCCCCGCTCACGGCGCGCGCGGACATGCTCAGGCGCACGACCGCGCGGACGCCGATGGAAGCCACGATGGAAGCCACGATGGAGACGGCGACGGGATCGACAGCTTCGCGCGGAGCTTCATGTGGGTCATTCCGCTCCTCTCGCCGCTGAACTGGTTCAGCTGGTTCCTGGGAGCCGGCGCCACCGGCGTGCTGCTCACGCTGGCGCATCTGCACGACCCGTGGCGCCTCGCAGGGGCTATCGCCGGCGCGCTGCTCTTCCGGACGGCCATCGTGGGGCCTATCTGGAACCTGATCTTCCGGTTTGCCGGCAAGCCCGCGGCAAACCTGGAGGGCTGTCTGCTGCAGACCGTGGAGGCGGTCACTTCCTTCAACGAACGCGGGGAGGGCCTGGTCCGAATGCTCATCGACGGGCGCAGCGAAGACGTGTTGGCGCGGCTCACGGACGCGGAGCTGGCACGCGGCGGAAGGGTCCGGCGCGGCGAGAGTCTGGTGGTGGAGGAAGTGGATCCCAAGCGCAACGCTTGCCGGGTTTCCCGCGTTTAACAACTCACTTTGCCCGGCCGCCGGCCGGGCAGCAGCCCCGAATGCGGGAAGGAGTGTCCTATGGGTTTTTTTGGCTGGGTCGGACCCGCGATTACCATTGCCTTCCTGGTGCTGGTCGTCTGCCTGGTGGTGGCCGGTATCATCGGACGGTTCCTGACCACCGTACCCGCGGGGGTCATCCGCAACGTCT
>CAYQDT010000795.1:0-2622 GCA_964416225.1 uncultured bacterium | reverse complement strand
GGGCAAACAGCTCGGCTATCACATGGTCACCAACACCACCATCTTCAAAGAGACGAACATCGATGAGGTGGAAGAGCTCTGTAAGATGCTCACCGGCATCGGGATCGACGGGATGCTCATCGCTCCGGGATACGAGTATGAGTCCGTGGATCGGGACATGTTCCTCAAACGCTCCGAGACGGAGGAGAAGTTCAAGCGCGTTCTCGAGATGAGCAGCCGGTACCGGCTCCAGGCCACACCGCTGTTTCTCGAGTTCGTCGCGGGCATGCGGGAGCTTCCCTGCTCCCCGTGGAGCACGGTCACGTTCACCCCGATGGGTTGGAAGGGCCCCTGCTACCTGATCGGTCAGAAGTACTATCCCACCTGGGACGAGTTCTGGAACGGCGTCAACTGGGAGTACTGGGAGAGCCGCCAGGACGTCCGCTGTCAGAACTGCAAGATGCACTCCGGCTTTGAGGCCTCCGCGGTGCGGGAAGCCAGCAAGAGCCCGAAGGACCTGATGCGGCTTGCCGCATGGCAGATGTTCGGCTAGGCACCCTCCCCGGAAGCCCGGGCACCGGCCTCCGGCCCCGCCGCCTCCCAACTCCAGCATTTAGCAGCTTACGATGGCAGTTCTCGTAACGGGCGGCACCGGCTTCGTGGGCGGACGGGTGGCTCTGAAGCTGATCGAGCGCGGAGAGCAGGTTCGCTGCCTCGCGCGCAAGAGCAGCAATCCGAAGAACCTGGAAGGCCTTCCCGTCGAGTTGACGCTGGGCGACCTCCAGGACCCCGACTCACTGCGGCGGGCGGTGAGCGGCTGCCGGGTGGTCTACCACGTTGCCGCGGACTACCGCCTGTGGAGCCGGGATCCGCAAGAGCTCTACCGCAGCAACGTGGAGGGGACCCGGAACCTGCTGGAAGCGGCGGGACGGGCCGGCTGCGAGCGGGTCGTCTACTGCAGCAGCGTGGGGGCGCTCGGGATCCCGGCGGGCGGCGGCTCCGGCACGGAGCGGACACCCGTCCGGCTGGAGGAGATGGTGGGGCATTATAAGCGCTCCAAGTTCCTTGCGGAGCAGGAAGCGCTCCAGGCGGCGGGGCGCGGCGTGCCCGTGGTGATCGTCAATCCGAGCACCCCGGTGGGACCCGGCGATGTGAAGCCGACGGAGACCGGCCGGATCATCACCCGCTTCCTGAACAACGAGATGCCGGCCTATCTGGACACCGGGCTGAACCTGGTGGACGTGGATGATGTGGCCGAGGGTCACCTCCTGGCGGCGGAACGGGGTAAAGTGGGTGAGAAGTATATTCTAGGAAACCGGAATATGACGCTGCGGGAGATCCTCGAGACCCTCTCCCGCCTGACCGGCAAGCCGGCGCCCCGTGTTAAAATCCCATACGGCGCGATCCTGGGGATTGCGCAGATCAACGAATTTTTCATGGGCTCGCTGCTCCGGCGGGAGCCCGGCATTCCGGTCGAAGGCGTGCGGATGGCAAAGAAGCACATGTTCTTCGACCCATCCAAGGCGGTCCATGAGCTGGGCCTGCCGCAGACTCCGGTTGAGGAAGCATTGGAGCGGGCGATCCGGTGGTTTCGGGATCACGGGTACGTCCGCCGCGCAGGCTAACATCGTTCGCCACAGAGAGATCTCTTCCCGTCCGGGGGCGGCGGCGGAGAGTAAGGGAGAGGAGCGGGCTCGGGGCTGAAGCCATTCGCCGTGCGGTGCAGGCGGAGGTCCGGAGTCCCCGGCACGGCCGGAGGCGGGCGCGCGTTTTTCTCCCTTTCATACGGTCTCTGTCACTGATCCCCGGTTCAGGAGCTGGTCTGATGAAGGTTTATCTCGCGAAGGAAGTGGGCTTTTGCTTCGGCGTGAAGCGGGCCATCAACATGACGCGCCAGGCCCTGGCCGAGCAGAATGAAGTCTCGATCCTGGGCGACGTGGTTCACAACCGCACGGTCATCTCCGAGCTGGAAACGCTCGGTCTCCAGAAGAAGAACTCCCTGGAGGAGGTCAAGGGCGGAACGATGGTCATCCGGGCGCACGGCCTGCCCCAGCACGAGATCCAGCAAGCGCACGACCGCGGCTTGAACATCGTCGACGCCACCTGCCCCATCGTCACGCAGGCCCAGGACGCCGCCCAGGAGCTGGAACGCCGCGGTTGCACCGTGATCATCATCGGCGACAAGAACCACGCCGAGATCAAGGGCGTGGTCGGCAACCTTACGAACCAGCCGGTGGTGGTGGACAGCGTCGAGGAGCTGCGGGCCGCAAACCTGGACAAGCGGCTCCTGCGGAAGGTCGGCGTGATCTTTCAGACCACGCACTCCTTCGAGCTCTGCTCCGGGATCGTGAACGAGCTCCTGATGATGGCCAAGGAGGTCCAGGTCATCAACACCATCTGCCGGCCGGTGCGGAACCGCCAGATGGACGCCCTGGAACTGGCCCATAAGGTGAACGTGATGATCGTGGTCGGCAGCCGGTTCAGCGCCAACACCCTGGAGCTGAAGCACCTCTGCCACAAGTACAACGAGCGGACGATCCACGTGGAGAACGCCGACGAGCTGGACATGACCCAGTTCGAAGGGGTTGAGGAAGTCGGGATCGCCTCCGGCCTCTCCACACCGCCGGACGTGGTGGAAGAGGT
>CAYQDT010000794.1:0-2623 GCA_964416225.1 uncultured bacterium | reverse complement strand
GAGCTGACCGACCTGTCGCGGGAGCCCGCGCGGGTGCTGCGGGACTACGGCCTGGACCGGCCCGGCGACGACGGCGGCTTCGCGCGGAACTGCCTCCTGGCGCGGCGGCTGGCCGAGCGCGGGGTGCGCTTCATCCAGCTCTACCACCGCGGCTGGGACCAGCATGGCGACCTGCCGCGGCAGATCCGCGGCCAGTGCCGCGACGTGGACCAGCCGACGGCCGCCCTCGCCCGGGACCTGAAGGAGCGCGGCCTGCTGGAAGACACGCTGGTGATCTGGGGTGGGGAGTTCGGCCGCACGCCCGTTTCCGAGAACGGAAACGGGCGGGACCACAACCCGTATGGTTTCAGCATGTGGATGGCCGGCGGCGGCGTGAAGCGCGGCTACATCTACGGCGCCACGGACGAGTTCGGCTTCAAGGCGGTGGAGAAGCCGATGGGAGTGCACGACCTCCACGCCACCATCCTGCACCTGCTCGGCCTGGACCACGAGCGGCTCACCTACCGCTACTCCGGCCGTAACTTCCGGCTGACGGACGTGGAGGGCGTGGTCGCACGCGATATCCTCGTCTGACGCGCCGGCGTCCGGTGCGGGACCTCCGGGCGGGGTGATACAGTTGAAGGTCGGGGCGATCGTCCCGCGCGGCAGCCGTGTCGGCGCGGGACCCCGGATCGCCTCTCTCCCCTTTTTCCGGTGCGTGCTCCGCGCGCGTCGGCCCACCCAAATGTACCCGATTCCCACGTCGGGAGGAGAGCAGCATGGCACACGGTTTGAATATCCCGCAGGAGGGCGCCCTGGACCTCGTATCCCTCGGCGCGCTGGTTCATCGCCTGGATCCGGGCATCATCCCCTTCCGGAAGGCGTGTGAGTGCCAGATCCACGTGAGCGGCGGGGAATTCAATGTGGCCGCGAACCTGGCGGACTGCTTCCGCCTGGAGACCGGGATCGCGACGGCAATGGTCGACTACCCGATCGGTGACCTCGTGGCCGAGCGGGTCAAGGCGATGGGCGTGAAGCCGTTCTACAAGCGATTCGAGCACGATGGGGTGACCGGCCCAAACATTGCCGCCGTGTACAGCGATCGCGGCCAGGGCGTGCGCGCGCCGGTGGTCTTCTACAACCGGTGCAATGAAGCCGCGGCGCGCCTCCAGCCCGGCGATTTCGATTGGAGCCGGATCTTCGCGGGCGGCGTCCGCTGGTTCCACAGCGGCGGCATCTTCGCGGCACTGTCCGAGACCACGCCGGAGGTGATCATCGAGGGCATGCAGGCGGCCAAGGCAGCCGGAGCGGTGGTCTCCTTCGATCTCAATTTCCGCGAGAAGCTCTGGAAAGTCTTCGGCGGCCAGGATCGCGCCCTTTCGGTGATCCGCCGCATCGTCGAGAACGTGGACGTGCTCGTCGGTAATGAAGAGGACCTTCAGAAAGGGCTCGGCGTGGCGGGTCCGGAAGTGGCCGCCACCTCCAAGCTGGATCCGAGCACGTTCTTCGGCATGATCGACCGCGTGGTGCAGCAGCATCCGCAGGTGAAGGTGGTCGCGACGACCCTGCGGGAAGTCCACTCGACCACCCGCCATAGCTGGAGCGCCGTTGCGTGGATCAACGGCGAGACGTTCGCGGCTCCCGCCTGCGACCTGGACGTGCTGGACCGGGTCGGCGGCGGCGACGGCTTCGCCTCCGGACTGTTCTATGGGCTGCTCACCGGGGAGTCTCCGGAGGAGGCGGTGAAGCTGGGGTGGGCGCACGGGGCGCTCCTCACCACGTTCCCCGGAGATACCACCATGGCCACCGTGGAGCAGGTCCGCGCCTTCGCCCGTGGAGGCTCGGCGCGGATCCAGCGCTAGACGCCCCGCGGGCGGCGCGAACGCGCCGCCTTCCCGGCGGCACCTGGGAGCGCCGTACATCGAAAAGGACCGGAGAGGAGCCCCTCTCCGGTCTTCCTGTGTACGATCCATCTCCCTACGCGGCGGCCGTTGCCTCCCGTTCGGCGGGAGTCTCGAACACCAGCTCGCCCGTCGGGGTCGCATCGACGACCACCGAATCCCCCTCGCCGATCTCCCCGTCCAGCAGCTTGAGCGCCAGCGGGTCCTGAATCCGCTTCTGGATCGCCCGCTTCAACGGGCGCGCGCCGTAGACCGGGTCGAACCCTTCCGCGGCGATGACCTCCTTCGCCCGGTCCGTGAGATCGATCCGCAGCTTCCGGGCCTCCAGCCGCTTCTGCAGCAGCGCGATCTGGATATCCACGATTCGCAGAATGTGCTGCTCGCTCAGGTTATTGAAGATCACCACGTCGTCCACCCGGTTCAGGAACTCCGGGCGGAACTGGATCCGCAGCGCCTCCATCACCTTTCGCTGCATCTCCTCCGGATCTTCCGTGGCCAGTTCCTGGATCCAGGTGCTGCCGATGTTGCTGGTCATGATGATGACCGTGTTCTTGAAGTCCACGGTCCGTCCCTGGCCGTCGGTCAGGCGCCCGTCGTCCAGTACCTGGAGCAGGATGTTGAAGACGTCCGGGTGCGCCTTCTCGATCTCGTCGAAGAGGACCACGCTGTACGGCCGGCGGCGCACCGCCTCCGTCAGGTACCCGCCTTCGTCATAGCCGACGTAGCCCGGAGGCGCGCCGATC
>CAYQDT010000793.1:0-2628 GCA_964416225.1 uncultured bacterium | reverse complement strand
CTAATACGGTTACTCTCTATCTATATAAGCTCTCTGGATTCCCTTAGTTCGGTGTGCAAAACCGGACCGAGCCGGGCATGGCCCGCCCCCTTGGGTATGGCTCGCTCCGTTGTAAGGGGGGTCTGAAAGGGAGTAGAATGGGGAAGCCATGATCCTTCGCCATCTCTCCCTGCAGGAGTACCGGAACTACGCTTCGCTCCAACAGGGGTTCTCCCCGGCGCTCAACGTCCTGACGGGAGCCAATGCCCAGGGCAAGACCAACCTTCTGGAAGCGGTCTACCTGCTGGCCACCAGCAAGTCCATGCGGGGAAACCGGGACGTGGACCTCATTCGCTGGGATGCGCCCGCGGCCATGGTGACCGGCCAGGTGCTCCGGGAGAAAGCGAACGACATCGATCTCGAGGTGGCCATGAGCCGCACTGAGAAGAAGTCGCTGGTGGTGAACACCGTCCGGGTGCACCGGACCATGGATTTCATCGGGCAGCTCAAGGCGGTCTCCTTCAGCGCCTCCGACCTGGAGGTGGTCCGCGGGGAGCCCTCCCGGCGCCGGCGCTTCCTGGACCTGGAGATCTCCCAGCTCAGCCCCAGCTACTGCCACGCGCTGGCCTGCTACCGGAAAGTGGTGGAGCAGCGGAACCGCCTTCTGAAGATGACCCGGGACCGCTCCCTGCGCGCCTCCACCGAAGACACGCTGGCCGCCTGGACGGAGCAGCTTCTCGGCTACGGCAGCCGGCTGGTGGAACGACGCGCGCAATTCCTCACCCAGCTCGAGGCGTTCGCCCAGCCGGTTCACGCGCTGCTCACGGACAGCCGGGAGCGCCTCACCCTCCTCTATCACCCGCCGTTCCGGGTTCAGGGATCGGAAGGTCTCGAAGCGATCCAGGAGGCGTTCCGGACCGCGCTTTCGGAGGTCCGGGAGGAGGAGTTCCGCCGGCAGGTCTGCCTGGTGGGGCCCCACCGGGACGACATCACCTTTCTGGTGAACGGCCGGGACGTCCGCACCTTCGGCAGCCAGGGCCAGCAGCGGACCGCCGCGCTCAGCGTCAAGCTGGCCGAGGTGGAGCTCATGCGGGACCTTACCGGCGAATCCCCCGTCTGCCTGCTGGACGACGTCTTCAGCGAGCTGGATTCCCGTCGGCGGGCGCACATCTTCGACGTGACCCTCGGAAGCTGCCAGACCTTTCTCTCCACCACAGACGCGGAGCTCCTTTCGCCGGAGGTGCTGCGCGAGGGCTCGCTCTTCGAGGTACGGGACGGACTGGTCACGCCCGCTGCGTCACCCACCTTCGTCTCGCTGCCCCGGGCGCGGGCCGCATAGGGATCGCGCCGAGCGGCCTCCTGGACGGCGCATAGAGGGCGCATAGGAAGCGCATAGAAGGCGCCCGGGGGCCCTCCGGGGCGAACCGCGCCGCGGAGCCCCGACGATCGTTCGTTCGCACGCCGGCGCGCACCCGCCCGAAGACCCTGCACCCACACCGATGCGTGATCCACATCCCCCTTCTCCGGTGCTTCCCGTTCCCGCGGTGGTCCTGGCGGGCGGCAAGACCGGTCCGGAATTCGCCGCGGCCGCCGGCACCGCGCAGCGCGCACTGGCGGACATCAACGGCTGGCCGATGGTCCGCTACGTGCTTCACGCCCTGCAGGCGGCCGAGACGGTGGGACGGGTCATCCTGGTGGCCCCGTCCGGGTTTCCCGCCCAGGAGGGCGCGGACGAGCAGATCGCCGCGGACGGTGGCCTGGCGGAGAACGTGCGGGCCGGGCTGGAGCGCTGCGCCGGCGCGTCGCACGCGCTGCTGGTGACGGCCGACCTGCCGTTCCTCACCCCCGGCGCCGTGGACGATTACAACCGCACCTGTGCCGCCCTGGCGGTGGATCTCTGCTACGCGGCCATCCCGCGAGAGGCGTGCCGGCAGCGCTTCCCGGAGTTGAAGCGGACCTACCTCCGGATCGGCCGCGACGCCCTCACCGGCGGAAACGTCGCCTTCCAGCGGATTGGGGCGTTCCAGCGGGAAGCCGCCCTGCTCCGGGAGGCGTACGCGCGGCGGAAAAACCCGCTCTTTCTGGCCGGCCTGATCGGTCCCGGGAACGTCCTCAAGTTCCTCCAGCGCCGCCTCACGCCGGAGGACATCGGGCGCGCGGCCACCCGGATCATGGGGACGGAGTGCCGCCTGATCGTGACGCCGCACGCGGAGCTCGGCACGGATGTGGACCGGCCCGAAGACCTCTCCGCGGCCCGCCGGCTGCTCTTCCCGGAGCAGGCGACGGAACCCGCGGCGGCGGCGCGGGAGGAGCGGTAAGCCGTGCCGGGAAGCGGCTCCGCACCGGCCGAACAACCGTAAGCGAGATTCTAAAGTGTGATGTTTTGTCCGCCGCCCACCGCGGTACATCCCGCCTGAGGATGCGCCAGCAGTTGCGCACGTCAGAGGGGGCTGGGGACAACATGAAACTCAATCTCGTACTGTCAGCCGTCGCGCTGGCGGCTTTCACGGGAACAGCATATGCGCAGAACACCGTCGTTGGTAACGGCGGGGTAGCCGGCAATAACGGCGCCGGCTCCAATTATGGCGCCGGCTTCAACCACGGTGCCGGCTTCAATAACGGCGCCAGCGGCTTCAACAATGCGTTCAA
>CAYQDT010000792.1:0-2631 GCA_964416225.1 uncultured bacterium | reverse complement strand
CCCGGTGTGGTCGGTGAGCTGAATCTTGCCCTTGACGATGATCGGGCCATTCTCCATGAGCTGGATCTGCACGTCAGCCATAGCGGATCTCCTGGTAGACGGAACGGTGACAGTTGCGGTCGAAACCTGGACACGCCGGTATGCCGGCCTCTACCGTCTCTATACCACGGCCAGGTTTCCGCGGAAATCTTAAACATCCCTGTGTTTCCACGGGAAGGGTGCCCGCTCCCTCCGGATTAGACGCGATCCCGTTCCCCGAAGTTCGGGCAGGGAAGCGCTATCTCGACTGGGAACGGGAAGCCGGCCGGTTACCAGCCCCGTATCTGTTGAGGACTCCCGATGCACTTCCGCCGCGCGCTACTTTGCTCCGCCTTTCTCGTTGGCGCCCTGCTCGCCGGCTGCCGCTCGGCGCAGCCGGAGGCGCAGCCGGAGGCGCAGAGCGGCGCCGCCCCCGCCCCGGCCGGCTCCCCCGCCAATGCTCCAGCCCCGGAACCACCGGGAACGCCTCCGCCGCCGACGTGGTGCTGCCCCCGGAGCCGGCCGTGCCCGGCGCCGTCATCCCATCGCACAAGCCGGCCAAGGCGCTCACCGTGGGCGTCTCACTGCTGGCGCGGGCCCACCCGTTCTACCGGGATATGGAAGCCGCGATGCGGGACGAGGCGGCGAAGGAGGGGATCCAGCTCAACATCCAGAGCGCCGACTTCGATGCATCCAAGCAGATGCAGCAGGTCCAGACCTTCATCAGCCAGCGCGTAGATGCCCTCATTCTCTGTCCGGTGGACAGCCAGGGATCCGGCAGCGCGGTCCAGCTGGCCAATGAAGCGCGGATCCCGGTCTTCACCGCCGACATCGCCAGTAAGATCGGAGACGTCGTCTGCCATGTGGCGTCCAACAACGAGCAGGGGGGACAACTGGTCGGCGACTGGCTCGGCAAGAATCTCGGGAAGGGAGAGATCGCGATCATCGACTTCCCCACCGTCACCTCGGTGCAGGAGCGGGTGCGCGGCTTCCAGAAGGCCATCGCCAGGTATCCGGGCATCCGGATCGTCGCGAAGCCGGCGCCGCAGCAGACGGACGAGGCGCATGCGTTCCCCGTGGCGCAGGACCTCCTCCAGGCGCGCCCCGGCCTGAAGGGGGTGTTCGCCATCAACGACGCGTGCGGGCGCGGCGTGATCCAGGCCGCCCAGGCAACCCACCGGGATGACCTGGTTCTCGTGACGATGGATGGCGACCAGCAGGCCATCGAGTACATCCGGCAGGGGAGCATTCTCAAGGCGGACGCCGCGCAGTTCCCGAAGACCATCGGCCGAGCGACGATCGACGCGATCGCGAAGCACTCGCTTGGTGAGAGTGTGCCCAGGTCCGTACCCGTGCCCTGCGCGCTCATCACGCGCAAGAGGCCGTAGACCGGGCGATCGAGCCCGAACTCGCCGTGGAGGGGACGGTGAAGCGGCGCGGGCCCGCGCCCGCGTGCGGCGCGCCCTCCCCTACCCGACCCTCAGCGCCACACCCTCCGGAGCGCGGCGCGGGCTTGGAGGCGGATCGACACACCGCGAGTGCCGTGCGATAGAATTGTGCGGACATTTCGCCCCCAGCACAGTGTGAGCCAGAGGCGCGGCACTGCGGGGGCGGCGCGCAGCGGCAGGATCCCGGTTTCAGGCAGGATCGACGCCCGGCGGCCCGGCGACGCATCATCGCCCTTGCGGCCGCAGCCAGCACCCTCCCACGCACAACCCGGCTGCTCAACGCGCGTCTCACGGCGATTTCGGTCCGACCCGCCGTCCGGTGACGGCGCACAACACTCTCTGGAGAAAGCGACCTCATGAGTCAGGATAAGAAGCGGGTTTACCTCTTCCGCGAGGCGAACGCCAAGATGCGTGACCTCCTCGGTGGCAAGGGCGCCAACCTTGCCGAGATGACCAATATCGGTCTGCCGGTGCCGCCGGGATTCACCATCACCACGGAAACCTGCAACGACTACCTGAAGAATCGGGAGCTCCCGGCGGGGCTGATGGACCAGGTGCAGACGGCGCTCGCGGATGTCGAGCAGCAAATGGGACAGAAGTTCGGCGATACGAAGAACCCGCTGCTCTTCTCCGTTCGCTCCGGCGCCAAGTTTTCCATGCCCGGAATGATGGATACCATCCTGAACCTGGGCCTGAATGAGCAGACGCTGAAGGCTGTGATCGAGGCCACCGGAAACCCGCGGTTCGCCTACGACTCCTACCGCCGCTTCATCATGATGTTCTCGGACGTCGTCCTGGCGGATGGCCGCAAGGTGCTGGAGAAGGAAGCGTACGAAGTCATCCTGTAGGAGGTGAAGGATAAGTACCACGTTCACCTGGATAGCGACCTTCCGGCCGAGGGGATGAAAGAAGTCTCCGAGCGCTTCCTCCACCACTTTGAGGCGCACTACGGGTCGCCGTTCCCCTCGGACCCGATGGAGCAGCTCCGCCTGGCGATCCTCGCTGTCTTCCGGTCCTGGGGCAACCCGCGCGCGATGCTGTACCGGAACAAGGAGCGCATCCCGCACGATCTCGGCACGGCCGTGAACGTGCAGTCGATGGTCTTCGGCAACATGGGCGACGACTGCGGCACCGGCGTGGCGTTCACCCGCAACCCGGCGACCGG
>CAYQDT010000791.1:2117-2633 GCA_964416225.1 uncultured bacterium | reverse complement strand
AAGGGACAGCCCGGCGCGCTTTCCACGCGAAGCGCGATCTCTCCATCCCAGGGATACTCCGTCTCCTGGACCAGCCGGGCCTCACTCCCATCCGGAAGCGGGACCGTCACCGCTCCGGCGGCATACAGGTGGACCCACAGGGAGAACCCCTCTTCGTCATCCGAGATCCCGTAAAAGTAGGCGGGCAGGGAAGCAAGCATCCGCGCGATATTCGGCGGACAGCAGGCGCAGTCGAACCATGGCTGCCGGCGGTGGCTGCCGCTGTCGGCGAGCGGGTTCTGGTAGAAGTACCGCTCCCCGTCCAGGGAAAGGCTGGGGAGCATGGCGTTGTAGAGCGTGTGCTCGGTCAGGTCGGCGAACCGCGAATCGCCGTCTAGCTGGAGCATCCGCCAGTTCCACATCACGCTGCCGATGGCGGCGCAGCTCTCGGCGTACGCCCGCTCATTCGGCAGCTCGTAATCCTCGCCGAACGCCTCCCCTTCCGCCGGGTCTTGCCAGTCGCGCACTTCCAGGAAC
>CAYQDT010000791.1:0-2107 GCA_964416225.1 uncultured bacterium | reverse complement strand
CCTCCCCTTCCCAGCGCGAGCCGATGCCGCCGGTTACGTAGGAGCGACGGTGAGCCATGCTGTCCCAGAGCCGCTCCAGCGTCTCCAGGTACGCCGGATCGCCGGCTTCCGTGTAGAGGTCCGCCGCCCCGGCGCAGTAGTAGACCATGCGCACCGCGTGACCGGTGACGCTGCTCAGGGAGAGGAACGGCGCGTGGTCCTGGAGGTAGGGGCTTCCGCCCAGCACGGGCGGCTCCATCCCGCGGCGCTCGATGAAGAGGCGCGCCTGGGTGAGGTAGCGCTCCTCCCCGGTGATTCGAAAGAGCTCCACCAGGGCCATCTCGATCTCCTGGTGGCCGCAGGTGCCCTCGCGCCGGCCGGGGCCGAACACGTCTACGATATAGTCCGCGTACCGGCGCGCCACGCGGAGCAGTTCTCCGCGGCCGGCGCAGCGCTCCAGCGCCACGGCCGCCTGGATCAGATGACCCGCGCAGTACAGCTCGTGGAGGACCCGCAGGTCCGTCCAGCGCTCGCCCTGCCGCTCATGGGTAAAGTAGGTGTTCAGATACCCGTCGGGCTGCTGCGCGTCCGCGACCTCGCGCTCCACGATCTGCAGCAGGCGCTCCAGCTCCGGGTCCGGGCCCTCGGCGAGCGCGTAGGCACACGCCTCGAGCCACTTGTAGACGTCCGAATCGTTGTAATAGCGGCCCCGGAACGGCCCCCCGGTCTTCCCGGCGGCGCGCCGGAAGTTATCGATGCGTCCGGTCTCCTCGCACTGCCGGTACTGGGACGGCAGCGTGACCCGCTGGTTCAGCGCCCGGCGCGGCTGCCAGAAGCGGTCCGCGAGACGCACCGCTCCGAGCGGCAGCGACCGCAGCCGCGCCCGCGGGCTGCGCGAGGTATCGATCACCACGGACATACGATCTCCCGAGAGGGTCTCCGCACCGCTCGCGCCCCGGAACGAATCTTCGGCAGGAGCCGCGCATCCGATCCCCGGCCGGAACCCTTTACGCGGGCCGCCGCAAGCCTATGCCTGATGCGCTCCCCGCGCCTCGAGCCAGCGCTCCGCCTCGATGGCCGCCATGCAGCCCAGGCCGGCCGCGGTGATCGCCTGCCGGTACGTCGCGTCCGCGATGTCTCCCGCCGCGAAGACCCCCTCCACGTTGGTGTAGGTGGTGCCCGGCTGAACCCGGATGTAGCCGCGCTCATCCATGTCGAGGATGCCCCTGAAGAGAGCGCTGTTCGGCTGGTGGCCGATGGCGACGAAGACGCCTTCCGTCGGCTCCTCCCACGTCTTGTCCTCGGTGGTGCTCCGCAGGCGGACGCCGGTGACCTGTCCCTGCTCCATTCCGAGAATCTCGTCCACCGTCACGTTCAAGAGGAAGCGGATCTTCGGGTTCGCCCGGGCGCGGTCGACCATGATCTTCGAGGCACGGAACTGGTCCCGACGGTGCAGGACCGTCACGGACTTACACATGCGGGTGAGGTAGTTCGCCTCCTCCATCGCCGTATCGCCGCCCCCGATCACCATGACGTCCTTGTTTTTGAAGAAAAAGCCGTCGCAGGTGGCGCAGGCCGAGACGCCGCGCCCGCCCAGGCCCTCCGGCCACGGGAGCTCGCTCTTGATGCCGATCCATTTCGCCGAGGCCCCGGTCGCCACGATGAGCGCCTTCGTTTCGAACTCTTCCGACTCCGTGAAAATCTTGAAGGGCCAGGTGGAGACGTCCACATTCGTGACGTCGCCCCAGATGAACTCCGTACCGAAGCGCTCCGCCTGCTTCCGGAACAGGTCCATCAGCTCCGGGCCCATGATCCCGTCCGGAAAGCCGGGGTAGTTCTCCACGTCCGTGGTGATCATGAGCTGCCCCCCGGCCTGTATCCCCTCGATCACCGTCGGCTTCAGGTTGGCGCGGGCAGCATAGACGGCCGCCGTGAGGCCAGCCGGACCGGATCCGATGATGGTGACGTTTCGTTGCATAGTCAGCGCTACAGCTCCCGTATCCCCGCTCCCGGCGGCTGAATGGGCGTCCAAAAACCCTCTGGTATCTTATCTTCGGGCGAAATGAGCGACAAGGAAGCGCGGGAAGCGCGGGAAGCGCGGGAAGCGCGGGAAGCGCGGGAAGCGCGG
>CAYQDT010000790.1:0-2635 GCA_964416225.1 uncultured bacterium | reverse complement strand
CCCCGGACGGCCACAGCCGGGTTGAGCTGACGAAGTTCCACACGCCGCCGGCGGTTAGAGCCGAGCCGGAGCGGGCGCCGACGAACTCGCCGGGCATCCGCCGCATCATGTTCGCTGTCGAAGCCGTCGACGAGGTCGTTGCCCGCCTGCGCCGCCACGGTGCCGAGCTCGTCGGCGAGATCGCGCAGTACGAGGATCTCTACCGGCTCTGCTTCGTGCGCGGCCCCGAGGGCATCATCATCGGACTGGCCGAGCAGCTTCATGGTTGAGCGGCGAGGGATGTTCCTGGAACCGCTCCACACACAAACGAGAACCGTTCTCGCTTGCGCACGCCCGCGCACGAACCTTGCCGGATCAAACGGGTGGCGGGCCGACGAAGGAGGACACTCCGGGTAGCAAACCGGCGCCACCTCCGAGGAGAGGATCGACAGCCTGAAGCGCTGGATCATGCGGTAGGACTTCTACCGCCTGCACCGCCGGCTCGGCCGGAAGACGCCCAACGAGGCGGTGGGTGCCTGGCACCAGAAGGAGCAGGTTCCTCATTCCAGGAGCCTGCCTCGCTCCCCGCTTACCACACGGACCGTTCATCACCTCCTGAAACTGGACCGGAAACAGGCGGCAACGTGCAAGTATTCTCCCCTCCTCCCGGCCCGCAGCTCCGCCAATGGGGCACGGTGCGGCTGCGGATGACGCTGTGGAACGTCGCCGTACTGGCCCTGATCCTGGGGGTCATGGGCGGCGTGGTGCGGTATACCGTGCAGGCAGACCTGCTTTCAGCGGTCGACCGGACCCTGGCCGAGCGGGCACATGCTGATCGAAGCCTGGCCGAGCTGGACCCGCCCGTGATCCTGTCCAGCCGCACGGCCGTTCGCTCCAAACTGCTCGACCCGATGACCGCGGCGGCCGAAGGATCGCTCGCCGGATCGAATCACGTGCTGCCTCCTCTTCCGCCGCGGGTCATCCCTCGCGATCCGCGGCGGGTTCCCGGCGGGGCGGCCAGGGAGAGACCCTGGGATCGACACGCGTACGCTCGCTCCCTCGCCGGCCGGACGGTCTATTCGACCGTCTGGGAGCGCGGCAGGCCGGCGGGCCGGCGCTATCCTGTGCGGGTGCTCTCCATGCCCATCGCGCGCCGGGGCCGAGTCGATCGGGTGCTTCAGCTCGCCTATCCGCTCCATGGCGTTCAGCGGGAGGTCGACGAGCTGACCTCCACGCTCCTGGCCCTCGTGCCGTTCGGACTGCTTGCCGCCGGGCTGGGCGGCGCCTTTCTGACCGACCGCGCGCTTCGCCCGGTACGGGAGATCGCTGGGACGGCCGCGCGGCTAGGAGCGAGCGATCTTTCCGAACGACTGCCGGTGTCCGGCCGTGATGAATTCTCCGAGCTGTCCTCTTCCTTCAACGCGATGCTGGCGCGGCTGGAGGAGGCGTTCGACCGCCAGCGTCGGTTCACCGCGGACGCCTCCCACGAGCTGCGCACGCCGCTCTCGATCATCAAGGCGAACACCAGCCTGGCCCTCGAACATCCCTGGCCCGAGGAGCGCTATCGCGAATTCCTCGCCGCGATCGACACCGCCGCCGCCCGGCAGAGCCGGATCGTGGAGGAGCTGCTCTTCCTCGCCCGGGCCGACGCCGGCGGGTCGGCCCGGGACGTAGGGGCGGTGTGCCTGGTCGAGGCGCTGGAAGAGGCCGCGGAGGCCGTGTCGCGGCCGGACCGGCCCCCCATCCGGCTGGAAGGCATTGACCCGGCGCTCATGGTGCCGGGCAGCGGCTCGGAGCTGACCCGGCTCTTTACCAACCTGCTGGAGAACGCTGTCCGGCACACGCCGATCGAGGGGAAGGTGACGGTATCCGCAGGGGTGGATGCGCGGAGTGTCACCGTCACGGTGACCGATACCGGCGAGGGCATCGCGCCGGAGCACCTGCCGCACCTCGGCGAGCGGTTCTACCGGGTGGACGCCGCTCGATCCGCCGGCACGGGCGGCACCGGTCTCGGTCTGGCGATCTGCCGGAGCATCACCGAGGCCCACGGGGGCCGGATGACCATCGAGAGCACCGTCGGCGAAGGCACGGCCGTGCGGATCCGGCTGCTCCGTTGTTCGCCGCGGACGTAACCGTCGGGCCGGCGGACGGGGCCTCTTTCCGGTTCGAGGGTGGTACCTGGACGACTTGATCTGCTGCTGCCACACCGGGTCTCCCGAAGCGCTTGCTTGCCGGACACCGATCGAGCGTCCGGCGGCATTGGAAGAGGGGCCGGAACCCGATCACTCGTGCGCAGCAAGCCGGCAGCAGATCCGAAGTCGCCGCCGCGACACTAGCGGAATGGGAGTTCCTCCAGCACCCGCCGCAGCTCGGCCGGGTCCACGGGCTTGGTGAGGTGAGCGTCGAAGCCGGCATCCCGCCCCCGCTGCCGGTCCTCTTCCTGGCCGAAGCCGGTCACCGCGCCCAGGCATACCGTCGACAACTCCGGGTCCGCCCGCAGGTGCCGGGCCACCGCGTAGCCATCCAAGCCGGGAAGGCCGATGTCCAGCAGTACGACGCGAGGGCGGCAGTCCTGCGCCCTGGCCAGCGCCTCCGTCCCGGCATAGGCCACGTGGACCTCATGGCCCCAGAGCGGCAGGAGCTCCGCCAGGGTATC
>CAYQDT010000789.1:416-2637 GCA_964416225.1 uncultured bacterium | reverse complement strand
TACCCGCCCGACCCCCCGGTCAATAAGAAATCCATCAACAAAGCCCAGGCCAAGGAAGCAACCAGAAGGCCCGCCCCCGGCCCGTCAAAAAACCAAGGGGCACCCTCACCCCTTCACCGCCCCCAACTGAATCCCCCGCACCAGATGCCGCTGCGTAAACACGAACAGGACGATCAGCGGCACCACATTCATCACACTCGCCGCCATGAGTAGATTCGTCTGCCGGCCATAGATCGAATCAAAAAAGAGCATCCCGATCGGAAGCGTGCGGAGAGACTCACTCTTGATCACGATGAGCGGCCAGAAGAAGCTGACGTAATTGCCCAGGAACGTGAAGATGGAGAGCGCCAGCAGCCCCGGACGCGCCAGCGGAAGGATCACGTCCCAGAATAGCTGCCCGTGCGCCGCGCCGTCCACTCGCGCCGCCTCGTCCATCTCGCGGGGGATCGTCAGCATGAACTGCCGCATGAGGAATGTCCCGAACGCGCTGAACGCCGCCGGGACGATCAGACCCGCATACGAGTCGAGGAGCTGGAGGCGGACCAGGAGCGCGTAGTTCGGAATCATCATCACCACGCCCGGGATCATCAGCGTGCCGAGATAGAGGCGGAACACCGCATCCCGGCCCGGCCACCGGAGCCGCGCGAAGGCATAGCCCGCCATCGCGCTGGTGAGGCACTGGAGCGCGGTGACCCACGCGGCCACGAAGACGCTGTTGAAGTAGTACCGGGCAAACGGGACCTGCTGGAAGACCGCCGGGTAGTTTTCCGGATGCCAGGCGGAGGGGATCGGGTTCAGCCGCTCGACTTCCGGCAGCGGCTTGAAGCTCACCAGCACCATCCAGACGAACGGCGCCAGCATCACCAGCGCCATGAGCGCCAGCGAGAGGTGGCTGAGCAGGGCCCGCAGCCCGCGCGGGCGCCGGCTCTCGTCAAAGTCGCTCAATCCGCCACCTCCCGGCTGCCGAATTTCCAGTTCACCAGGGTGAGGGCGAAGATGATCGTGAAGAGCACCCACGAGACGGCCGAGGCATAGCCGATCTGCGCCTCCTCGAACGCCTTCTGGTAGATGTGGTAGACCAGCGTGGTGGTCGTGCCCGCCGGGCCTCCCAGCGTCATCACCCGCGCCTGCTCAAAGCCGCCCTGGAGGCCGCCGATGAAGCTGATCACCACGATGAAGAAGGTCGTGGGGGCCAGCTGCGGCCAGGTGACGCCGCGGAAGAGGGCCCACGCCCCCGCCCCGTCCAGCTCCGCGGCCTCGTACAGCTCCGGCGGGATGTTGGAGAGGCCGGCCAGGTAGAGCAGCATGTTGTTGCCGCCGATCGCCAGCCAGATCGACATGAACACGAGGGCGTCCCGCGCGCCCAGCCCGAGCTGCGCCCTGGTGAGCCGCGCGCGCTCCACGTCCAGGCCCAGCAGGTTGTGGCTGGACTGGAGCCACTCCGGGGGCGAGAGCCGCGCGCCGCAGAGCGCGTGGATCAGGTCGTTCAGGTGGAGCGACTGGAGCGCCCAGCCAATGCAGGCGTCGATGGGCCCGAAGTCCGGGTTGTAGAGCGCCTTCCAGAGGATCAGGAGGGCCACGCCGCTGGTGAACGTCGGCAGGTAGAACAGCGTGCGGTAGACCACCATCCCCCGCAGCTTCTGGCTCAGCAGGATCGCCACGAAGAGCGAGCCGAACACCGCGAACGGGATCCCCAGCATCAGGTAAAAGGTGTTCGCCAGGTCGTACCAGAACTCCGGGTCCCCCAGGAGCTTGCCGTAGTTCTGCAGGCCGACCCAGTGGAACGGCACCGTCCGCGAGAGCTCCCAGTTGGAGAAGCTGATCAGCAGCGTGAAGAGCATCGGACCGGCGGTGAAGACGAGGAAGCCCACGAGATTGGGCAGCAGGAACCAGAGCGCCGGCGCCAGATCGCCCCGGCTCCGCCGCGCCCGAGCGGCCCCGCTCCGTTTCGCCTCGCTCATGGCAGCCGCCCTCCGGTGAGCCGCAGGTAGCGGGCGCGCAGGACCGGGTCTCCCTGGACCGTCTCGCGCATCACCCCGCGGATCTCCTCGGCCGCCGTGCGGAGCGCCGCGGCGGGGCGCTTCTGGTTCGCCTTCACCAGGTCCCGCTGCTTCTTCAGGATCCGCTCGGCGCGCTGGCCGTTCACAAACGGACTCTCCTCCTGGGGAACGCCGTATGCCATCACCTCCCGCCACACCGCGTTGTAGTCCTCCTGGGGATC
>CAYQDT010000789.1:0-406 GCA_964416225.1 uncultured bacterium | reverse complement strand
TCGTGGAGGAAGCCGGGGCTGAAGGCATACTTCCGCACGGGCGAGAGGGCATCCGCCTGGTGGTTGACCAGTTTGTTGTACGGCTGCGAGCTCATGTACCGGAGGAAGGCGAGCGCGGCCTCCCGGCGCGGGCTCTTGCTGTTGATCAGCGTCGCGCGCCCGTAGCCGAGGAAGACCCGCCGGTCGTGGTGGGGGCACTCCGTCACGTCGAGGCGGAGGTCCGGGTACGTGCGGAGCAGGTTCAGCCACCACCGGCCGCCCAGCGCCATCGCGCTCCGCTTCCCACCGAACCAGGTGATCGCGCCGCTTCCCCAGCCGCCCTGCGTCGCCATCATCTCCTCCTCCGCAGGGGAAGGGGAGACGTGGTACTTCCAGATCAGGTCCTGCATGAACTGGAGCCCGGCCG
>CAYQDT010000788.1:0-2645 GCA_964416225.1 uncultured bacterium | reverse complement strand
GAGTTTCGGAAGCCTGCGCGGTGCTCCCGACCGGCTCAGCGTGAAGCTGGTGCAGCGGGCCGGCGCGCGCCACGTCTACCCGTTCCGCCTGGAACACCTGCCGCTTCCGGATGTGGCGTCGCCCGAGCCGCCGCGGCCGGCTCCTGGTTAGGGCCGGCACCTGCGGGAGCCCCGACGCGATTTGTCGCGCCGGGTGAGCTCCCGACGTGCGAGCCTAGCGCGCCGCGTGGGAGAGGACGCTCACCACGACGTACAGCAGGAGCAGTCCCCCGGCCATGATCAGGAACTTCCGCTTCTGCGAGGCCGCGGCCTGCACCGTCAGGTTAATGTCCCGGCTGTACTCCGCATAGCTTGCCACCAGGTCCGGGATGCGCGGCTCTGCCGGCAGCATCCCCTCTCGGCCGGCAATCGCCACGCACAGCCGCAGCGCGGCGCACAGCCGGACCACGCACTCGGCAGCCGCCTGGATCAGCTCCGGGCTTTGCAGCGGCTGGACGAGGAGGTGGAGGCGCGTCACTTCGTAGGGGAAGTCGATGTCCGCCGCCTCGACCTCCAGCTCCGGCGGTAAGAAGAGAAAGAGAAAGCTCTCGCCGGACAACGGGTCGGTGTATGCGAACTCGACGGGCTGGTCCGCCGGCGCTCCCGCGGCCGGAGTGCGCACGAGGTGCGGCTCCGAATGGAAGAAGGCATCCGCTTCCGAGAGCTGGAGCGCCTCCTGTCCCACCCTTCGAAAGAGTTGTAGATGCCAGCTCACGTGCCGCTCCCCTCTGCAACGCCGTCACCAGGCTCGCCTACCGGGAAATGATCTCCGGGACCGCCGGCGCCCGGCCTTCCTGGCTCTCGCGGGCCGGGTGCCTCTAACGTTGTTGCATATTGTCCATCCCGGAGCCACGGAGTGAGAGACGGAGACCGCCGGGCCGGGCCGCCTCCTACCGCCGTGACGCCCTCCGGCGGAGTACGGTTGCATCCCGGTCTTCCGGGTGGGTCCGGTTCGTGGACCGGCTGCGACGAAGCGGGGCTGCGGATGCGAGCGACGGGAGGGAAAGGAAATCTAAGAAGCGTGCAGAATATGCAGGTATTCGGAATGAGCAAGCAAGAGGCAACGGTCTATGGCCACCAATGAGAAGGACCTGGGCATTCAGGCCCTGCGTAGCGGTGACCCACGAGGGGCGGTCACGCATCTCACACAGGCCGCACAGCAGGCACCCAGCGACGCGAGCGTCTTCGGCTACCTTGGAGCAGCATATGCTCAGTGTAAGATGCCGGAGCAGGCAATCCAGCACCTGAGCCACGCGGTGCGGCTGGCGCCGCAGTCCGCCGCGCTGCGGTTCAATCTCGCCATGGCCCAGGAGCATGGCGGGAACGCTGCGGCCGCGCTGGAGTCGTATCGACAGGCCGTCCACCTGGAGCCGGGTCATGAGCGGGCGCGTGCCGCCATCGCCCGGCTTTCGGGAGGCGCTCCCGCCGCGGGCTTTGCGGTAGGGCCGGGGGCTGTTCCGACGCCCGGCGGCGCCGTTGAAGTGAGCGGCTTCGTGCTGCCGGGCGCTCCGGCTTCCGCGCCGGCCGCACCCTCCCACACCCCCTACGGACCGCCTCCGAATATCTACGCGCAGCCCCCGGGCCCGCGGGGCACGGTTGCGGGTGGCGCCGATCCGACGCTGATCGGCCAGGCGCCCTCAGCGCCGCTACTGCCGTCGGCACCGCTCGGCGGGCTCCCGCCGGTGCCCGGCGCCGCCTACGCGCCCCCGGAGCCGCCCGGGCCGCCAGCCGGCCTGCGCCCTCTTGGGGACTGGACGCCGCCGGAAGGGAGCGCGCCGCCTGCGGCCTCCCAGCCGTGGCAGCCGGCCCCTCCCCGGCCGGCGAACGTCCAGCACCTCGATTCGCAGGTGGCCGTGATCTCCGCACCGGAGCGGGCCCAGAGCCGCTCGTACCATATCGGGAGCGCCTACCTGATGGGCATGGGCTCCGGCGTATGGTGGGGACTGCTTGGCGCGGTCTTCATCTTCCTCTACTCGCTGCTCAATCCCGCGGCGCAGCTCATGCAGCTGCTTCCGATCGTGATCACGATGTGCGCCATGGCCGTCGCGGGCGGCGCGCTGGTATATGGACTCATCGGCATGTGGGGCGCGGCGTCGGACGACGCGGAAACCCTGTGCGGCAACGCGGGGGCAGCGGTGGGGGTGTTCACTTCGCTCTTCATCCTCCCGTTCATCGGCGGCGTGATGCTGATGTACACGGTCGGAACGCCGGTGATCGGAACGGTCTGGGTCGCCCGGATGTTCGGCAAAGGGCTCGGAAAGCGGATCGGCGAGATGGACTCGAGCGTCACCGTCGTGACCGGCGCCGGTGGGGTGGCCGTGACGCGCGTTCGGTAGAGGCGGTGGTCTCATCCCGGCACCGTGCGCGCTCGCGCAGCGAGCGGTGTCCACCGCAAGGTCCACGCCGCCGGAATGGGCGAGTCAGGAAGGAAAAGCGAAGGAGGGGCGGGGATGATGCCCGCCCCTCCTTCGCTTTTTGCAGCGTTCCCGGGCGGCTCGCCTACGCGAGCGCCAGCATCCGGTCGAGCGCGACGCCCGCCCAATGCTTGATGTCATCCGGCACGGTGATGCGGTTCTTCACCTGGCCGTCGAGCAGGTTGTCCAGCA
>CAYQDT010000787.1:1416-2645 GCA_964416225.1 uncultured bacterium | reverse complement strand
CCCGCCGACGCCCCCTGCCGATAAGGAGGTGCGGACGGGATCTCCGTAGAGCGGAGAGTGCGCTTCGAAAAGAGCAGTGAACGGCCGTCATCCTCAGGAATGAGGAGGTGCGGTAAGCCGGTGGAGGGGGTTTCTCCGTCCGACCGTCCGCAGGGATGACCTCGCCCCGGACCCCCACGGCACGCTCCACCCGGCGAGAAGTGGCAGGCAATGAAAACGCTTTACACCATCGGCATCGACTTCGGGACCAGCAATAGCTGCGTTTCGTATGCAACTTATTACGACCGGGGCAACGGCGACGTCGACCCCGATCCGCTGCAGCGCCCCGAGACCATTCCGTTCAATCACCGGAACACCGTCCCCACCATCGTCTTCCTCGGCGACGGAAAGGACCAGGCGCCGCAGTTCGGTGAGCTGGCGGAGGAAAAGGCACCCTTCTATCCGGAGTTGACCCGCAGCGGATTCAAGCTCCGCCTGAGCCGCACCGATACCGGCCGCGAGGCGTATCTGCTCACCAAGCAGTTTCTGCAGCACCTGCGCCAGCGCGTGGCGGAAGTGGTGCCGCTGGATCGGAAGGACGGGAATATCCGGATCGAGACCATCGTCGGCCATCCGGTGCAGTGGAGCTCCGACCAGCGCGAAGAGACTCGCCGGGCGGCCATGGAAGCCGGCTTTCCGAACGTCCGGCTCGAAGAAGAGTCCATGGCGGCGCTCTACAGCCACCTCTGCGACGAGCGGGACCACCTCCAGCCCAAGCCCGGCAGCCGGATCCTGATGGTAGACATGGGCGGCGGCACCACGGACTTCGCCTTCCTGCAGCTCGCGATGACGGACGATCAGCGGCCCGTCTCCATCCCGGTGGACCCCGCGCCGTCGGTCCCCGCCTGGGGCAACGACCGCCGGTCGTACGGCGGCCGGGATCTGGACCAGCTGATGCTGGATTACATCACCCGCGATTGGGATCCGGCCGTGGTGAAGCGCCACCGCCAGGCGCTCCTGCGCGACGTCCGCCGCTTCAAAGAGGCCTTCTCAGCGCGGATCGGCGAAGGCGCCACGGAGCATGAGACCCTCTGGCTGGTGGGTGAGGAAGCACGGCGGATCCGCCTGACCCGCGCGGAATTCGAGGAGTTTGCCGGCGCGTACATCGCCCACTTCGAGGTGCTCCTGCGCGGCGCACTCGCCGAGGCGCGCGTTGCTCCCCGGCAGGTGACGCACCTGATCCTGACCGG
>CAYQDT010000787.1:0-1406 GCA_964416225.1 uncultured bacterium | reverse complement strand
GGCCATTCCTCGTGGTACTTCGTCGACCGGACGGTGGCCGAGCTGTTCCCGCACCTCTCGACGCAGAACCGGACCATCCTGCGCCACAAAAACCCGGAGCAGAGCGTGGCCCGCGGTCTTTCCTACGACCCGATGGTCCGCTCCAACCGGGGCAAGATTCTGGCGCCGGTGCGGCGGGCGGCCCATGCGGTGTGGGTCGCGGTGCCGAACGGCTCCGTCATGGCCGGAACCGGATCCGGGAACTCCGGAAAATGGGAAGAGCCCGTTTTGCTGATACCGCGCGGGCAGCAGCTCCCCTTCCAGACGCGTGCTCCCCTGCGCGTCAAGGTGGAGCAGCTGGGGCTGGACGCCAAGGAAGCCAGCGTGAGCGTGAAGTTCTTCAGCGGTCAGCGGCGCACCCCGCTGGCCGAGCGGGTGGCCCGCTTCGAGCGGGGCTTCGTGGAGCAGGTCACTAAAGCGGTATCGATGGTCCTACCCTGGACCCGCCAGATGACCCCAGACCAGTTTGAAGTACTGGTTGCCTGTCAGGTCGACGAGCATGAGTTGATCACCGCCGAGCTGCTGGTGACTCGCTACCTTCGCGGGAAACCGATGGAGGTGCAGCGGCAGAAGATGAAGCTGAACAACGCCGCGGCCGCCTGATCCGGGCGCGGAAGAGGAGTTTCCGTCGCCGACGGGGTTACGGAGAGATGCTATGAGCCAGGTTGAATACTACACCGCGGAGCGCCGCAACTGGTGGGAGCGCCTTTTTAATGGCTTTATCTCCCGCGCAGAGGATGGGATGGGCTATGAACTACCGCCGGACTCCCTGCTCAGCGGGATGTGGGCCGGAGCGGGAACGGTAGCAGACGTGCCGGAGAGCGTGAAGGCCCAGATCCGGGAGGAGGCGGTGCTCAGCACCTTCAACCGGCTGGAGTCCTCACTGCGCCTCCTCCTCTATGCCACTACGCCGGACCGGCAGCCGCCCACTGCGGAGGATTGCTATCAGATCCTCAACGTGTGGCGGTATGAGCTGGAGCACCAGGTCAACCTCACGCCGGACACGTACTGCGGCGCCGTCCAGCGGTACGAGCCGGAGATGGACGCGGCATATATCATCGACGGCCGCTGCGAGCCGGGCGCATTGCTCCGGATCCGCGTCCCCTGCTGGCGGATGAACGAGCGGATCGTCGTTCGGGGGGAAGCGGAGCTCTTCAGCGGCGCCGAGGTGCTGGCGGCCGGATCGAAGCAGCCGGCGGTGTCGGGCGGCTCGCCCGCGGCCGCGGCGGAAGCTCCGGCCACGGTGGCCGCGGCTCCGGCCGTCGATCCGGCCAGCCTGGCGGTCGGGGGTCCCGTCGAAATGGGAGCGCCCGCGGCCGAGCACCCGGCAGAGAGCCCGGCGAAGACGCCGGCCGAGGAGGCCGCGG
>CAYQDT010000786.1:0-2646 GCA_964416225.1 uncultured bacterium | reverse complement strand
CGAGAGGACCGGCACGACGTCATTCTGGAAAGAGTACCGGACCGGCTGGTCGGTCGCCTCGGCGGTGATGGACGCGCGCGCGGAGAGCCCGGCGCAGGTCGCAACAATGGTGGTCCCGCCGTCGCCGCGGGCACGGACCCGATCTCCAACCACCGCCGCCACGCGCGGGGCGGCGCTTCGCAGGGGGGTTCGGGCCGTCACGTCCAGCCGGGAGCCGTCCGCGCGCACGCCCATCACGAGGAGGTGCTGTGCCGCGAGCGGTCCGTGGAGCCAAATCCGGGATGGGAAAAGCTCCAGGCGGGTGAGGCGCGGGCCGGAAGGCTTTGGGGCGTGACCCGCGGGTCGAGCGACGCGCGGAGGGGCCGCGCGCGGCGCCGCCTGGACCGCGGCCGGAAGGGAGACGAGCCCCGCCAGCAGTAAAAAGTGAGTTCGCTTCCGCATCCGTCCAACACCGCTCCGG
Source organism: uncultured bacterium (assembly GCA_964416225.1). Classification (GTDB taxonomy): domain Bacteria; phylum Armatimonadota; class SYMT01; order SYMT01; family SYMT01; genus CAYQDT01. The sequence continues at coordinate 2,186 of CAYQDT010000786.1, read as the reverse complement.
TGAAGCCGCCCTGGGGATTACGACAGCGCCCGCGCGAAATGGTTTCGCGGGTCGACCCGATCCGGCGTCCTGTCCCATCCGATGAAGCCGTCGGCGGCGAGTTGGCGGCGAAATTGCTGAGCCGGTGCGGTGCGGCTCCGAACGGAGGGCGAGCCCGTCCGGGAGGGGCGGCGGGCGGGTCTCGCCGGCCGATCACCGAGCGCCGCGATCGATTACGCGGGCGCCGCGCTGGGAGTGAGGTGCTCCTCCAGGACGGAAGGGTCGACCGGCTTGGTGAGGTGGAGGTCGAAGCCGGCTTCGAGGGAGCGGCGGCGGTCCTCTTCCCGGCCATAACCGCTGACGGCGATGAGGCGGATCCCCGCGGTGTCGGGGTTGCTGCGGAGCGCCGAAGCCACCCCGTATCCGTCCAGGCCGGGAAGTCCGATGTCGCACAGCACCACGTCCGGGCTGCAGCGGTAGGCCGCGTCGACTCCGGCGAGACCCGTGTGCGCGACGGCGACCCGGTGACCGAACTCCTCCAGGAGATCCCGCAGGGTCTCCGCGGCATCGAGATTGTCCTCCACGATCAGGATGGACAGCCCACCTCGTCGCGGGCCGGGAGCGGCCGAAGGGAGTGCGCGGCGATCGTCATCCGGCGCGTTATAAGGAGCGGCTTCGCCCGGAAGCAGCACCGGCCACGCCGTGTCTCCGGGCACCCGGGTGCCGGCGGGCTGCGGCGGTGGGGCGACGACGGGGAGGGAGAAGGCGAGCTCGGCACCCTGCCCGAGGATGCTCTCCACGCGCACGTGCCCGCCATGGAGCTCCACCAGCCCCTTCACCACGGCAAGCCCCAGGCCCAGACCGCCGCGGCTGCGATCCAGCGTCCCGTCCGCCTGAATGAACGCCTCGAACACGTGGGGGAGAACGTCCGGCGGGATTCCGATTCCGGTGTCCCGCACCCGGACCCACGCCCGGCCCGCGCCGGAGTCCACTTCGAGCCGCAGCGTCACCGAGCCGCCTGCGTCCGTGAACTTACAGCCGTTCAAAAGGAGGTTTCCGATCACCTGCGCCAGGCGGGTGGCGTCGCCGTCCACCCAAACCGGTCCCTCAGGCAGCAGGCACGTACAGGTAATGCCCGCCCGCTGCACGGTATCCCGGTGATCCTCCGCCACTTCCCGTGCGATCCGCGCCAGGTCCAGGCACTCGCGCCGGAGCTCGATCTTCCCCCGGGTGATTCGCGACACGTCCAGCAGATCGTCCGTGAGCCGGGTCAGGTGGCGGACCTGACGCTCGACGACGTCCTGTACCCGCCACACGGTGGCAGGATCGTCCGGACGCTCCCGGAGGAGCCGGATCGTATTCCGGACCGGTGCCAGCGGGTTCCGGAGCTCATGGGCCAGCATCGCGAGGAACTCCTCCTTGGCCCGGTCCGCCCGCTGAACCTCACGGTAGAGGCGGGCGTTGTCAAGGGCGATGGCGGCGCGCCGGGCGAGATCCTCGGCCAGGACCACTTCCTCGTCGGCGTACCGGCCGGGCCGCACGAAAGAGATGGTCCCCAGGGTCCGGCCCCGGGCGGTCAGGGGCACCACCAGGGCGGCCCCGGAGCCGCGGGAGCCACGCCGGCTCTTTCCCGCGCCGTCCGGATCCGGCACGTCATGCGCCACCACCGTTTTTCCGGTCCGGAGCGCCTCGCCGATCGGGAGGGGACGCTCGAGATCGAGCGGCTGCGCCTCGCTGATCCTGCGAAGACGCGCTTCGACGGAGCGATCCACATGGGCCACCGCCAGCCGCCGGGGCGGCGCGTCTCCCCCGATCACGTCCACCACGCACCACTCGGCGAGCGCCGAAATGGCGAGCCGGGCCACATGCTCCAGGGTCGCCACGTAGTCGAGTGAGGAAGTGAGCACGCTGCTCGCTTCGGCGAGAAAGCGGAGGGCGTTTTCGGCCCGCTTGCGATCGGTCACTTCGGTGACCATCGCCAGCACTCCGGCAAATTCACCCGAGTCCAGGCGGACCGCGCTGGCGGAGGCCAGCCCCCAGAGGACGGTGCCATCCGGGCGCTGAAGGCGGAAGTCCTGCTGCAGCTTGCGGCCGCGCCGGACCTGGTGGAAATACCGGTTCGCGTGGAGGCGGTCTTCCTCGCAGGTGAATTCCGCCCACGGCTTCCCCACTACCGCTTCCACTGGAGCGCCCAGCATCTGCGCCAT
>CAYQDT010000785.1:0-2663 GCA_964416225.1 uncultured bacterium | reverse complement strand
CGGCGCTCGCAGGTGGGCCGGCGGCGCAATTGCGCCGAGCGGCACCCGATCATCACGGGCGCGGCCGCGGCGGGGGTGGCGCATCACTTCGCCAAGAAACGCCGGTAGCGTGAAGGCGCGGGGCGGGGCGATGAGCAGCGCGGCGCACGGAGCATCGCGGCGCGCGACGACCACTCACGGCTCCGCCCCGCGCCGGATCATCCGGACGGCCGGAAAAAGTGTGGAAGAAACCGGCTGGTATTCCCGGTGATCGGGCTGGCGTCCTCCCGGATCCCGATTCCGCAGGCCCAGCCGTTGACGAGCCAGCTTCCCACCACCGGGTAACGGCCATCGAAGCAGGGAAGCGGGTGCAGCTCCTGGTACAGCTTCGGGCTCTGCTCGTAGAGGGCCGGCCCCGCCGTGGCGGCCACCGTGCTTCCATCCCGAACCAGCCGCACCCAGGCGCCCTCTCGCGCCAGCAGCGGCTTCTCCGCGTAGGTATCACTCCACGGCCGGAACTCGCTCCGGAGCAGATACGGGCACTCGGGGTCCAGTTCCCAGAGAACGGCGAGGAGCGCCTTGTTGCTGAGGAGCATCTTCCAGGGCGCCTCGATCCAGCGCGTCCGGGCGGTGGGCAGGAAGGCGCCGAACGGCTCGCGGATCAGCCATTCCCAGGGGTAGAGCTTGAACAGGTGGAGGATGGGAAGCTCGTGGTATCCGGGCCTTCCGGGCACCCCGGTCCCCCGGACGAAGCAGCTCTGCCGTGCATCCCAGCGAATCTCGTCCACCGGCAGGTAATCCGTCCGGATCCCCGCCTGCATCGCGGTGTCCCGCAGATACTGGACGGTCATGAAGTCTTCCACGTGGCCCGGCATGGAGGTGAAGTAGAGCGTCTCCTCAACCTGGGGTGCATAGGCGCGCCACGCGTCGATGAGCCGATCGTGAATCGAATTGAACTGGTCGAGCGGCTCCGCGCTGCACTTGCGGCGGTCTTCCAGCCAGTACCATTGGATCACGGCTGCCTCTAGCAGCGCGGTCGGTGTGTCCGCGTTGTATTCCAGAAGCTTCGGCGGTCCGTCGCCGCCGACCGCCAGATCGAACCGGCCGTAAATGGTGCGCTCGTCCTGCTCCCAGCTGCGCAGCACCCACTCCCAGAACGGCTCCGGAATGAGGAGCCGGGGAAAGAGCTCCCGGTGATGATCCACCACGTGCTGCACGGCGGCGAGGCAGAGCTCGTTCAGCGCGTAGGTGGCGCGCTCGATCGCGTCGATCTCCCCGGCGGTGAACTCGTAGCACGCGCTCTCATCCCAGTACGGCTCGTCGTCCAGGGAGTGGAAGTGGAAACCCTGGGACTCCACCAGCGCTTCCCAGCGGTGCCGGGGCGGCACGGCCACCCGCCTCATTCCCCAGCCCCCGACGCATGGCCGAAGCCGCCGAAGCCGCCGGCGGGGGACGCGTGACCGGTTGCCCCGGCGCTGCCGCCGCGAAACCCGCCTCCGCCGTAGTAGCCGCCGCCCGAATGCGCGGGGTAGTTGCCGTCATCCGGCGGGCGGCGGTGGCACCCGGCCAGGATGAGCGGCGAGCTGATCAGTATGAGGGAGACGGCCCGTGAGGAGCGGCGCATGGATGACGTTCCGATTCTGAGGGTTCGAAGGGAGGATGCGGGCGGCGGCTCTGTTCTCCCGCCGCTCCGGAACGCGTTGAAGAGAGGCCGGCACCCATTGCCGGGAGGCCCGGGTCCGTCCTTGAGCCGGCGGATCGTCTCGATGCCGCCGCCTCGCTGCAGCGGAACGCGGGATCTTTCCATCACGGCCGCGCCGACCCGGGACCGCCGACCGGGACAAACGGCCGTCCCGGTTCGGCGCAGTTGCCCCTTCCTACTGCGGTCTGGAGGTGGGGCGGGGCCGGGGCGCGGGCCGCGCGGGGGCCGGAGGGGTGGCTTTCGTCGCCCCTTTTTCCCGCTCCGAAGCGGCGACGAGGTCGAGCAGGCCCCCGGCCGAATTCGCCTCCTCGATCTCCCGGTTCAGGTCGAAGGGCCGGATCGCTTTCATGCTCCCGATGCTCCTCATGTTGAGGAGCACCAGCGAGAGGGTGGAGGCCGGCGTCATCTTGCTCTCCGCGGAGAGTTTCGCGAAATCCGGCTCCTTGCCGCCGTTCTGGGACGACTCGGCCGCCAGCTTCCCCAGGTTCAACTCCGGCTTCTTGAACTGATAGGTCACCAGGAAGGTCTCGCCGCCCACCACCGCCGTTTGCCCCTTCGTGTAGTAGACAGCCTCCCCGCTCTCCCCTCCGCCGAACATCCCACCGAACATGCCGCCGAGCATCGACAGGCCCATGGCGGCCGCGGCGGGACTGTCCTTTCCGCCTTCCCCCTTTGCACCGAGCGCCATCAGCGGCAGCAGCGAGGCGAGGCCGCCGCCGGCGCTCTCCTTGTGGGTGGAGGCAATCGCGACGTGTCGCCAGTCACCGTTCAGGGAGTTCACCGTGAGCGTGAGGGGATAGTCCCGTCCGGAGAGCAGGCCCGCCAGGTCCCCATTCTGCGCGGCGGCGGGCGCGACCATCGCGGCGGTGAGGGAGACGGCGAGGAGGGCGGTCAGCGCGGGCAGGGTCCGGGTTTTCATCTTCGTACCTTTCTCGGGGGCGAAGCGGCTTTTTGACGGCAGCTTTTGGGGGCGGCTTTTCGG
>CAYQDT010000784.1:2458-2665 GCA_964416225.1 uncultured bacterium | reverse complement strand
TCCAGTGCCGCACCGGTAAGCGGACCGGCGCCGCGGCCGTGAAGATCGCGGTGGACATGGTGCGCGAGGGCCGGACCACCAAGGAAGAGGCGATCCAGCGGGTCCCGCCCAGCCAGCTCGAGCAGCTCCTCCACCCCCGCCTCGTCAAGCCGAGCTCCCTCAAGCCGCTGGCGGTGGGCCTCAACGCGGGACCGGGCGGCGCCGTCG
>CAYQDT010000784.1:0-2448 GCA_964416225.1 uncultured bacterium | reverse complement strand
TGGAGGCGGACGGCAAGCCGGTCATCCTTGTCCGCAAGATCACCAACCCGGACGATCTCGGCGGAATGCTGGCCGCGAAGGGCGTGCTGACCTCGGAGGGCGGACGCACCTCGCACGCGGCACTCGTGGCGCGCCAGTACGGCATTCCCACCATCTGCGGCTGCAAGGACCTCAAGGTGGATGAAGAGGGCCGCGCCTGTATCCTGAACGGCCACGTGATCCGCGAGGGAGACATCCTCTCCATTGACGGGACCACCGGCGAGGTGTACCTGGAGAAGCTGGACACCGAGCCCGTGGCGGTGACCGGGGACTTCGCCACGTTCATGGAATGGGCGGACTCCTTCCGCAAGCTCGGCGTGCGGGCCAACGCGGACACGCCGGAGCAGGCAACGGAAGCCGTGCGTCTCGGCGCCGAAGGCATCGGCCTCTGCCGCACCGAGCATATGTTCCTGGGCGCCGAGCGCGTGGAGCCGGTCCGGGAGATGATCCTGGCGGAGAATGAAGAGGTCCGCAACGCGGCCCTCGCCAAGCTGCTGCCGACGCAGCGCGAGGACTTCATCGGCATCTTCCGCGCCATGGAAGGCCGGCCGGTGACGGTTCGCCTGATCGACCCGCCGCTCCACGAGTTCCTCCCCCACGCGGAAGAGATCAAGACGGAGATCCGGAAGCTGATGGACGAGGGCGCCGGCGGTATCGCGCTTGCCCGCACGGCCAAGCTCCTCTCCGCAGTGGAGGCTCTCCACGAGGAGAACCCGATGCTCGGCCTCCGCGGCTGCCGGCTCTCCATTTACATGCCCGGGATCGTCGACATGCAGGTGCGCGCCATTATCGGCGCCGCGTGCGAGCTGGCGAAGCACGGTGAGGCGGTGCATCCGGAGATCATGATCCCGCTCGTCGGCCACGTGAACGAGCTGACCTACCTGAAGGAGCACCTGGAAGGCGTCGCCAAGCAGACGATGGCCGACGAGGGCGTGACGGTGGACTACAGCTTCGGCACGATGATCGAGATCCCGCGCGCGGCGCTCACGGCGGCGGAGATCGCGGAGCACGCGGCGTTCTTCTCCTTCGGCACCAACGACCTTACCCAGATGACCTACGGCATCTCCCGGGATGACGCGGGCAAGTTCCTGCCGGTGTACATCGACAAGGGCATCTTCAAGGTCGACCCGACCGAGACGCTCGACCCGAACGGCGTGGGCCGGCTGATGAAGATCTGCGTGGAGGACGCCAAGAAGGTGAACCCGGGCATCAAGCTCGGCATTTGCGGCGAGCACGGCGGCGATCCGGCCTCGGTGCACCTCTGCAATGAGATCGGTCTGAACTACGTGAGCTGCAGCCCGCTTCGGGTTCCCGTGGCCCGCCTCGCGGCGGCCCAGGCGGCCCTCGGCGGCAACGGCCCGGCGGACAAGTAATCCGCTCCGGCGGCAGCCGGGAGCTTGGGGGCGGGCCGGTGGCCCGCCCCTTTCTTCGTTTTCTGTCTTCGTTTTCGCCCTCCGTTTCCTGCCTTGGCTCCGTCGCCGCGTTCCGTTGTTCCGCCCGGTTCGACCCGCGGGCCTCGCCGCGCCCCGAGCGGAAGGCGGACGGATCGGCCCGGCCGGACCCGCGGCCCACGCCTTAAGTTGCGCGGCGCGGAGTGCGTGGACGCCCCACTCCCGACTCGATGGGATAGAAATTCGAGGGCGAACCGCCACTTACCGGGCCACGGCCGTACACCGGCAGCCCCGCCGCCCGCTGTGCCTGGGCTCCGGGCCGGCTGGCGGCCGGCTTCGCCTTTGATCCGCGGCCGGCAGGGTGCGTCGGAGCCAGGTGGTCCTTCACTCCGGCCCCGGCGGCCGGGGCGGACCGGGAAGGCCGCAACCATTTTCCGTACCGGGCACCGCCCGGCCCACTGGGAGAGAGACATGTCCACCATCATTGAAGACATTCGCGCGCGAGAGATCCTGGACTCCCGCGGCAATCCCACCGTTGAGGTGGAAGTGGAGCTGGAGAGCGGCGTCGTCGGCTCCGCCGCGGTGCCGTCCGGCGCGTCCACCGGCGCGCATGAGGCGGTCGAGCTGCGCGATGGCGACAAGAAGCGCTACGGCGGCAAGGGCGTGCTCAAGGCCGTGGAAAATGTGAACGACACCATTGCGGAGGCACTGGTGGGTGAGAACGCCCTGAACCAGATCGGCATCGACGAGCTGATGCTGGAGCTGGACGGCACCCCGAATAAGGGCAAGCTCGGGGCGAACGCCATCCTCGGCGTCTCCCTGGCCGTCGCGCGGGCCTCGGCGATTGCGCTCGAGCTCCCCCTCTGGAAGTACCTCGGGGGCGTGGGCGCCCATGAGCTGCCCGTCCCGATGATGAACATCCTGAACGGCGGCAAGCACGCCGAGAACAGCACCGACTTCCAGGAGTTCATGGTGATGCCGGTGGGCGCGGAGAGCTGGTCGGAGGCGCTCCGGATGT
>CAYQDT010000783.1:817-2672 GCA_964416225.1 uncultured bacterium | reverse complement strand
TCCGCGCGCACGGCTTGTACTCCCCCCAGGCACGACGTGCATAATCCGGGTTAGAGAGTTGCACTCCTCGGTGAAAGGACCGTTCCATGCTTCGCCGATCTTTCGCCGCCGCCGCGGCGCTCTTCCTGATGGCGGGAGCGGGCTCCGCTCTCGCCGCGCCCCGTTCTCCCTTCGCGGACGACAACCGGCTGAAGCGGCCGGTCACCGTCCGGTGGAAGAAGGAGACCCTCTACGACGCGCTCCGGTTCCTCGCCCGGGAAACCGGTGTCGATCTGGAGTCGGACCGCGCCTTGGTAGACGAGCCCGTGATGGCTTCCGCCACCCGGATACCGGCGCGAATACTGCTGGAACAGATCGGCCGGGAGTTTCATTACACCTGGGTCCGCTCCGGCGGAAAGCCGGGTGCCCCTGCCTATCTCCTCTACCAGGACCGCCGGTCCCGTCAGGAGGAAGAGGAGCAGCTGAACGGCGCTCGACGCGCAGTGCTGGACGCATTGAACGGTGAGTTGGAGAAGTACCGGCGCTTCAGCAAGATGCCGCCCGATCAGGTCCGGCAGATGCTCGAGAAGTCGGATGAGGAGCTCGAACAGGCGGTCCAGGGTGGGCTCGGGGCGCTCAGCTCCAATCCCGCCCTCAGCCGCCGCCTGATGGATGGACAGGCGCTGCACTCCGCGACCTCGCCGGTCGGCCGGGCGATGCTGGAGCTGCTCAGCGGTTTGAGCACGGAGCAGTGGACGGAGCTTCAGGGTGAGAACGCGCTGATCTTCTCGACACGCCCGGAACCGGGCGAGCTCACGCTGGCCGGAGGAATTGCCGATGAGCTTCGCCAGGGATCTCCCACCCTTCCGGTGCCCAGGAGCCTGCTCAAGACGATGGGGCCGGATGTGGAACGGGGCATCTCCCAGGTCGAGGAGATGATGCGGGAGAAATGGGACCGCGGCGGCGGCTTCAAGGTGACGGTCCAGCTCACGCTCAATGCCGGAGCGCAGCCGATCGGCATGCTGCGGGTCTCGCCGGAGCCGCTGGACGCGGGCGCGACCGCGCCGGTTTTCGCCGCCGCGGGGTTGAACCTGGTGGGAGCGCCGGCCCTCTTCCCCGTGCCCAAGGAAGACCCGGCGGAGCGGGAAAAGCGGCTCGCCGCAGACCCGCTTCTCGGCAAAAAAGCAGTCGTCCGGCTTCCACCCCTCGACCCGGAGCGAAAGCAAGGGTTCGCGCTCCTGCTGGGGACCGCCCACCGGGTGGCGGACGTGCTCAGCCACGTGGAGGAAGCGTTCGGGGTGCACCTCGTGGCGGATGCCTATAACCGCCTGGCACTGTCGATGGTTCCCCGCTTCGGCGACCAGCCGGTGCCGCTGTACCAGGTGCTGGACACGATCGCCGGCATCACCCGGGAGTGGGAGCTGGACGGCGACACGGTGCGGTTCCGGAGCCGCACTTGGGCGCACGACCGCCGCGGCGAGATCCCGGTCCGTTACATGCGCCGCTGGCTGGAGATCCGGACCCGCAAACACGGCTTCGCGCTGGAAGACCTCGCGGACATTGCTGCCACGCTCCGTGACGAGCAGACGGATTCGCTGATGTACAGCGCGCTGGAGGCGGGCTCCGAGGACGTCGCGGACTTCGTGATGATCGCCGCCCACCGCGACATCCTGCGCTTTTACGGGAAGCTGCTCCCGCTGCAGCGGCGGATGCTCCAGCAGGGGCAAAAGCTGGCGGTGCGGGAGCTGTTCCCCTACCAGCAGAAGCTGCTGTTGAACCTCAACCTCAACCGGGGCCGCGGGCAGTCGCTGTTCGCGTCGCTCCTGGGCAATACGGCGAAGCGGACCCCGCAGCAGATCGCTGCGGGAACCATCGG
>CAYQDT010000783.1:0-807 GCA_964416225.1 uncultured bacterium | reverse complement strand
CAGATCGAGTTCGACGAGCAGGGCATGATGCGCGGCGTCACGCGCTCGGAGCGTCCCGCCCCAAAGGCGGGTGAGGAGGCCGGACCGGGCCTCCCGGCAGCGGCAGCGAATATCGGGACCACCTATGTGATCGAGATCGCCTATCCGGACGGTAAGAAGGACATCTATCCGATCCCACTCTCCCGCGGAATCCCGGCGAATTCACCGGCCGCACCGCAGCCGCCGGCGGTTCCACCGGCCGCGGCGCCAGGTTAGTTGCCTCTCCCGGCGCCTGAAGTCGCAGCTGCGCGAAGGCAGGCCCGCCTGTATCGGCTGAACATGCCGGTCTGCCAGCCGGCGCAGGCGGGCCTAGCCCGCGGTAGCCGCGAGCTGACCACCCGGCCCGAAAGCCGTCGTAGGAATACTACGAAGACTGCCGGACAAAGTTCACGCGCAGGTTCGTCAGCATCACCTGGAGCTCCCGGCGATCCTCGGCCGTGGCGTTCGCCTCGACGTGCTTCGCGAGGTCGCCGATCGCATCGATGGCGCGCTTCGCCTCGGGCAGATTCTTTTCGATTTTGCCGGTGAGAGGATCGGGAACGAGGCCCATCCCGGCCCACGCCCGTTCATTGAGCAAGCCGACGGCCATCCGAAGGATGCCGGCGACGGTCATGCCGGCCAGCGGGTTCTGGAAGCCGGCGTCGGAGTACGCATCGTCTTCCACCCCGAAGCCTTCCTCGTCGCCTTCCGCCTCGGCACGGTCGGAGACCGCATCCGTTTCGCCGTCCACCGCAGAGGCCGCGGCCCGGGCGTGATGGCGCCGATCGG
>CAYQDT010000782.1:0-2678 GCA_964416225.1 uncultured bacterium | reverse complement strand
GCTGTTCGTCGACCAGTTTCACCCCCACCTCGCCATGCTGCAGAAGGCGCGGGACGCGCGGGCCAGCAACCGGATCAACGGCGGCGACGCCGTTCATCCCGGGCCGTCCGGCCAGCTCCTCATGGCGTGGGCCATCCTCAAGGGGCTCCACGCGCCGGGCCTCGTTTCCAGCGCAGAGATCGACGGCCGCCGCGGCCGCGCGCGGGGGCACGAGAACTGCCGGATCTCCGACGTGCGCAAGACGGAGCGGGGGCTCCGCTTCACGCGAGCGGATGAGGCGCTGCCGTGGTGGATCCCGCCGCAGGGCCGCTCGATCCTCCAGTGGGCTCCGATTGTGGACGAGCTGGACCAGTACCTGCTGAAGGTGACCGGCCTGCCTTCCGGGAATTACGCGCTCCGGATCGACGACCAGCCGGTGGCGACGGTCTCCGCGGACGACCTCGAGAAGGGCTACAACATGGCCCTGCTCACCGAGGGTCCGATCGCGGCCCAGGCGAAGGCGGTCTTCGACGCGGTCTTCGCGAAGAACCAGTACTACCACGACCGGATCTTCCGCGGGATCACGCTCAACAACGGCGTGCCGGCCGAGGCGAAGGCGTCCCGCCTCCAGGAAGCGCTGCAGGGAATGCCGGAGCGCGAGCAGGCGATCCGGGAGGCGCTGGTCCTCAAGCCGCACCAGTTCGAGCTGGTGAAGGCGTAGCTCCGCCGGGGGGCGGAGACCGGCGAGATCCGGCCTCCACCCCCGGTCCGAATCTCCTCGTTTCTCGCCGGCCGCCTACCGGCCGCTGCGGCGCACCCCTGTGAGCCTGACCATGGCAGCCATCCACCTCGGGATCCTGAGCTTTGCCCACGGGCACGTGGGCGTCTACTGCGGGCAGATGGCCGGGTGGGATGACGTCCGCCTGGTGGCCGCGTGGGACGACGACCCGGCGCGCGGCGCGGCGAGCGCCGAGAAGTTCGGCATGACGTACCGCCCGCACCTGGAGGACGTGCTCGGCTGCCGGGAGATCGAGGCCGTGATCGTCGGGAGCGAGACGAACAAGCACGCCGATCTCTGCGTCGCGGCGGCGGAGGCGGGCAAGCACATCCTGCTCCAAAAGCCGATGGCGCTCTCCCTGGCGGACTGCGACCGGATCATCGACGCGGTGGAGCGGGCGGGCGTGACGCTGCAGATGGCGTTCCAGATGCGCTGCGACCCGGTGAACCAGCGGATGAAGCAGTGGATCGACGACGGCACCGTGGGCAAGGTGGGCACGCTCCGCCGGCGGCACTGCCTGAACCTGCTGTTCAACGAGGGCTTCCTCACCGGCCCCAGCCGCTGGCACATCGATCCGGTCGCCAACATGGGGATGTTCATGGATGACGCGGTCCACGCTGCCGACTTCCTGCTCTGGCTAATGGGCCCTCCGGTGAGCGTCACCGCGGAGATCGACAACGTCCTCACCACCTGCGCGCCGGATGACACGGGGATGGCGATCTACCGCTTCCGGGACGGCGCCTTTGGCCTGCTGTACAACTGCTCGGTGACGCTGGGCGCGGAGATCACGACGGAGATCTACGGCGATCAGGGCACGGTCCACCACTACTTCGGGGACGGGGTCTCCACTCCGTTCGCGCCGGAAGGGGCGGCGCCGCTGAAGCTGTACCGGCGGGACGCCCCGAAGAGCTGGGAAGAGATCCGGATGCCCCTTCCGAAAACCCACGGCGAGCGGATCGCGGCGGTGCCCCGCCCCTGGATCGACCTGCTGAAGCGAGGTGGAGTGCCGGAGTGCGACGCCCGCACCGGCAAGCTCTCCACCGCCATGTGCCTCGGCGCCTACGAAAGCGCCCGGACGGGCCGGCGCGTGCCGCTCTGACGGAACGTCCCCCGTTCGCTTCCGGAGTTTGAGCGTGCCATGAGCGAGTCGACCCAGCAGCATCGAGCGGCGGCACACGGGCGCGGGCCCGTTCCGTGCGCGATCCTGACCATCAGCGATACCCGCACCCCGGAGACCGATACGAGCGGCGCCGCGATCCGGGAGCGGCTGGCGGCGGCCGGGCATCCGGTCTGCTTCTACGAGATCGTCAAGGACGAGCCCGCGGAGATCGTGGCCCTGCTGGACCGGATCCTCGCGGAGACGGAGGCGCGGGTGGTGCTGCTGAACGGCGGCACCGGGATCTCGCACCGGGACACGACGTACGATGCCCTCTCGCGGAAGCTGGAAAAGACGCTTCCCGGCTTCGGCGAGCTGTTCCGGATGCTGAGCTACCCGGAGATCGGCGCCGCCGCGATGCTCAGCCGCGCCACGGCCGGCACCTACCGCGGCCGCCTGGTCTTCAGCATGCCGGGCAGCTCCAACGCGGTGGAGCTCGCCATGGACCGCCTCATCGTCCCGGAGCTGGAGCACCTTGCCTGGGAGCTCGCCCGCTAGCGGTCCCGGCTTCACTGTTCTGTAAGGGGATAGACTTCACGCTGATCTGACCGATGGCGCGGGTCCGGTGAGCACGGGGCCGCTGCCACCCCACCCGCACGGACGCACCACGTCACTCCCTTACGCTCTAATGACGCAGGGCACTAGGGTTGGTGTAATTGCTTCAAAGCTGCCTCAGCCCACATCATCAACTCGTGGGTCGTCGGCACAATCTCTGGGGTGTCGACACCGCACTGTCGTAAGACTTTCCGTCTTTCCATCACCTCA
>CAYQDT010000781.1:0-2683 GCA_964416225.1 uncultured bacterium | reverse complement strand
TGTGCTGCGGCACCGCGAGTTTGCGATTTTCTGGGCGGGACAGGCGATCTCGCTCATCGGCACCTGGATGCAGTCGTTCGCGCAGGGGCTGGTGGTGACCCAGCTCACCTCCTCGGCGTTCGCGCTGGGGATGGTCAACTTCTGCATGTCGATTCCCACCCTGGTGCTGATGCCGTTCGGCGGCGTGGCCGCGGACCGCCTGGACCGCCGGAAGATCCTCATCTGCACGCAGTGGGTGATGCTCGTCCTGGCGCTGGTTATGGGCTTCCTGGTCCAGCATGGGGAGCTGAAGATCTGGCATGTCTGGATCATTGCGCTGCTGCTGGGCGTCGCCGCCGCCTACGACATGCCGGCCTACCAGGCCTTCTATCCGCAGCTCGTGGAGAAAGCGGACCTCCCGCAGGCGATCTCGCTGAACCAGGCGACCTTCCACGGCTCGCGCATCCTGGGCCCGGTGCTGGCGGGGATTCTGATGTCGGTGGCCGGCATCGCCTCCGCCTTCTATGCGAATGCAGCCAGCTTTCTCGCCGTGATCGCGAGCCTGCTGCGGGTGCGGCCCCGTCCGATCGAGGGGCACCGGCACTCCGGCTCGCTGCTGGAGCAGATGCGCGAGGGGGTGGCGTACGTGCGCGGCCGGCCCAACGTCCAGGCGCTCCTCGCCCTGACGGGGGTGAATACCCTCTGCGTCTTCCCGAACCTGGCCGTGCTCATGCCCTTCTACACGGTGCACGTGCTGCATGACCAGCGGGGGATCGGGCTGAGCTGGATCATGGGCTTTTCCGGGTTCGGCGCGCTCATCGGCTCCGTCGCGATGCTGAACGTCCCGAAGGAGCGGCGGGTGGCGCGCATCGCGGTCTGCGCCGGGGCGATCCTGCTGGGCATGTCCACCCTGGCCTGGACCCCGTACCTCTGGCTGGCCGTGGCGGCGGCGGCCATCCAGTCCGCCGGCATCTCCCACTCGCTCGGCCTCGCGTCGGTGATTGTGCAGGAGCTGGTGCCGGACCGCCTGCGCGGCCGCGTGATGAGCCTGTACATGCTCATGTTCACCGGGATCATGCCGTTCGCGTCGCTCCTGGTGACGAAGGTGGTCGATTGGACGGGGATGCGGCCGGAGCTCCAGGCCTCCGCGCTCCTCTACTTCGTGTTCGCCATGCTGGTGGTCCGGCAGCTCCACGCCACGCACGACCCGCACGCCACGGAATAGGGGCGGGGCCCGGCTGCCGGGCGCCGGCGACCGGACGGAGTGTTCCATGGGCCGCTTATCTCTCCAGAGCCTGGAGCTGCTTGTCGGGATCTGCCTGGTCCTGGTGGTGCTCTATGACGTCTTTCAGTCCGTGGTGGTGCCGCGCTGGACGTCGCGCGCGCTCCGGATCTCCCCCACGCTCATCGTCTGGAGCTGGGGCGTCTGGCGCGCGGTCGGGATCCGCATCCCGCAGGTGCGCCGGCGGGAGGGGTTCTTCGGCGCCTTCGCCCCGCTGGTCCTGATCCTGATCCTGATCGCCTGGTCCGGGACCCTGCTGCTCGGCTACGGCCTGATCCTCTTCGCGCTCCGGGACCAGATCGAGCCGCGCATTCGCGACCTGGGAACGGCACTCTACCTGGCGGGCACGTCGCTCTTCACGCTCGGCTTCGGCGACCTCGTGGCGCGGGGCGGAGCGGCGCGGGTGATGGTGCTGCTGGCGGCGGCCACCGGGGTTGCGCTGATGGCGATGGTCATTTCGCTCATCTTCAGTCTCCACGCCGCCTTCCAGAGCCGCGAGACGCCGGTCCTCTCCCTGGACGGGCGGGCGGGCTCGCCGCCCTCCGGAGTGACGCTGCTGGAGACCTATGCGCGCATGGAGATGCTGGATGATCTCCCGGTCTTCTTCACCCGCTGGGAGGAGTGGGCGGCGGACATCATCCAGAGCCACCGGGCCTATCCGGTCCTCCGCTACTTCCGCGCGCACCATGAGAACGAATCGTGGGTGGCGGCCCTCGGCGCGGTCCTGGACGCCGCCACGCTCCTGATGAGCACCGTGGACGGCGGCCCCTACGGCACCGCGGAGATGATGTTCCGGCTGGGGGTCCATGCGGTAACCGGCGTCGACTACCGCTTCGACCCGGACCGCGTCCGGGATCCCCTCCTCAGCCGGGAGCACTGGGAGCGGGCCCGGGAGCACCTGGCGGAAGCGGGGTACCCGCTCCGCGATCCGGACCAGTCGTGGCGGGAGTTCTCCCGGCTGCGCGCGCAGTACGCGGGAAAGCTCCGCTACCTGGCCCGCTACTTCGCCGTTCCCGCGCCGCGCTGGATTGGGGACCACACCAATCTCTCGCACGCGTACGGCGGCCTCCAGGGCTCCACGAGCGCCGCGGTCATGCCGGCGATCCGCTGCCCGCATCTGGCCGAGGTGAAAGAGGTCTCGCCGCGGACGCACGGCTGCGAAGAGTGCCTGAAAACCGGCATGCGGTGGGTCCACCTGCGAATGTGCCGCATCTGTGGGACGGTCGGCTGCTGTGACTCCTCCCGCGGCAAGCACGCCACCGCGCACTTCCACGAGACCGGCCATCCGGTCATGCAGTCGATCGAGCCGGGAGAGAGCTGGGGCTGGTGCTACGTGGACGAGGTGATGCTGGATCTGGGGTGAACGGAGCGTCTTCGCGGCGGCTGCACCGCGCCGTCTGCCGCGGTCCCGGGGAGGGTGCG
>CAYQDT010000780.1:0-2686 GCA_964416225.1 uncultured bacterium | reverse complement strand
CGCGCAGGCGGCACTGGCGCTCCCGCATCCCCGGCCGCTTCCCTGGGCGCGCCGGCCACTGCCCGCTCCGACGCCGCCCGCCGGCCCGCCGGTTTTCGGGCAGGCAGCCCTCCTGGGCAGCGGCGGGGAGCTGCGCCGGCGGCTGACCTCGCTCGGCGTGAGCGTGCATGGAGGCGCGAATTCCGCGCCCGGCGGCTTCACCATCATGGACGGACTCCCGTCCGCTGCCGGCGGCGCGCCGCTGAAGACAGCCCTCGATCGGCTGAAACAGGAGGGCGGCGTGCTGCTCTGGATGCTCGGCGCGGGCGCGCTGCACCCGGAAGCGCTGGATCCCTGGCTGCCCGCACCCGTCCGGCTGGCGCCGCGCTCCGCCACGGCCCTGGTGCCGGACCGGAGCCACCCGTGGACCCGCTCCTTCACGCTTCCGGACCTCTACTTTGCCGAGGACGGCGGGAACCGCTTTCTGCAGCGCTTCGGGCTGGCAGGCAGGCTCGTGGAACAGGGCCGGGTGCTGCTCCGGGCGAGCGGCACGGACTGGTCCCTCTTCAACGACCGGCCGGAGAACGTCAAGTGTGGGGCGGTGGTGCTGGATGAACAGCTCGTCAAGCCGCCGGGCGCCGCGCTGGTGGAGGTTCCGTACGGCAAGGGGAAGATCGCCCTCTGCACCGTCGATTACCGCGTTCGGAGCCGGGCCGCGGATGCTTTCTGGCGGAAGCTGTTCGCCGCCATGGGTCTGAAACTGAACGCCTCGCAGCCGTTCCAGGACGCCTTCGAGGCAGACGCGCTCGTCAACGCCCTCACCGTTGGGCGCTTCGGGGCCGCGGACCCGGACACCGCGTTCACCCGTGACTTCATCGGCGAGGCCGGCCGTGCCCCGGTGAAGGGCGCGCTGAAAGGCGGGCTCATCTGGAAAGCGGTAACCAGTCCCAGCAGGGACCGGTTCATTCTGCACGAGCAGGGGCAGCAGGGGCCGGAGCGAGCGTTCGCCGTCTACTACAGCTTCTGGATCCGCAGCCCCCGGGCCCTGGACGATCTGCTCACCGGCGGGCCGGACGTGCCGCGGTTCGGGCTGCGCTGTTTCGTGTCGGAGCGTGCCCGCCTCTTCCTGAATGGCGGGGAAGTCACTCCCGCGCGGCAGGAGCCCGCGGATTACCGAACCCTCGATACGTATGAGCCGCTCCCGCTCAAGAAAGGCTGGAACCACTTCCTGATCAAGGTGGTATCGGACCATCTCCGGGGTGAGCATCCGGCAACGCTGGCCGTGCGGATGTTTTCCACCAGCGACGCTTACCTTCGGGACCTCGATACGGCGGTGGAGCTCGATCCCGCGGCTCTGCCCGGCAGGTAGCCCTCCAGGATCGGGGATGGACCCACCGCCGGTCCGCCTCCGTGGGGCCGGCAGCTCCGTAATTCAGGGCGTCCAGTCCATGTCCGGGGTCACCCGCGTGATGAACGCGGCGCAGAGGCGGGCGGCGTACTCCAGGTCCGCCAGGGAGAGCGTCTCACACGGCGTGTGCATGTAGCGGAGGGCCACGGAAACCAGGCCCGTCGCCATTCCCGCCTGGCTGATCTGCATGGTATTGGCGTCCGTGCCGGTGCCCGCCGGCGCCGCCTCGATCTGGACGGGAATCTGCTCCTCCCGTGCGGCACGCACCAGCAGGTCGAACACCCGGGGATTGATGTTCGCGCCGCGGCTGATCACCGGCCCTTGCCCGAGGCGGATATCCCCCACCTTGCGCTTGTCCGAGTCCGGGTAGTCCGTGGAGTGGCAGACGTCGATCGCCAGCCCCACCTGCGGGTTGATCCCGAAGGAGGCGGTGCGCGCGCCTCGTAGCCCGATCTCTTCCTGGACCGTGGAGACGCTGTAGACGGCGGCGGGAAACGGCCTGCCCTGAAGCAGCCGGAGCGTCTCGCCGCACACCCAGACGGCCATCCGGTTATCGAAGCTCTTGGCGGTCGCCAGGTCGCCCTGGAGGCGCTCCAGCGGCCGGCGCAGCGTCACCGGATCACCGACCGCCACCACGGCCTCCGCCTCCGCCCGGCTCCCCACCCCGATATCGATCCAGAGCGTGTACAGCTCGCTCTTCTTCTTACGGTCGTCCTCGTCCATCAGGTGGATCGCCCGCTTGCCGATCACCCCCACGACGGGGCCCCCGGCAGTACGAATCGTCACCCGCTGCCCCACGACGATCTCCGCGTCCCAGCCGCCCACGGGCGCGAAGTAGAGGAAGCCCTCGTCATTGATGTACCGGACCAGGAAGCCGATCTCGTCCGCATGGCCCGCCAGCATGACCCGCGGCGCGCCGCCCGGGTTCACCGCCGCGATGGCGTTGCCGAGCACGTCAATCCGCACCTCCGCCCCGTAGGCCTCCACCTGCCGCCGGTAGATCGCCTGGACCGGCTGCTCATAGCCGGACGGGCCGTCTGCTTCCACCAGGTCACGCAGGAACTCATAAGCAGCCGACTCCATACATCCCTCCCGAACGCAAATCGATCGTTCCCTTTCGGCGGGACCCGGTTTGCTGAAGAGTCTATCGCACGCACCGCTCGCCGCAACCCAGTGTGCCGGTGTGAAACGTCGCTGCAGAACCCGAAGCAATCCCAAGAGAGCGGATCCCCAGCCGCCGCAGGCGGCAAGACGGTGACGCCCCCAGCCGGCCCCCATCAACAAAGCCAGCAGCCGCGA
>CAYQDT010000779.1:0-2690 GCA_964416225.1 uncultured bacterium | reverse complement strand
CCGCGCCATGGCCCCCGTGCTCCTTCACCTCGAAGATGAAGCCGGCGGCGCGGGCGGCGGTGGCCAGGTCGAGCTCCAGGCTGGGGTTCCGGTCGGCCCACAGGACCAGTCCGCCGACGTCAAGCCCCTGCTCATTCCGGAACCAGCGGTCCGGATCGATGACCACGGCGCGGACGCCGCGGACGTGCCGGACGACCTCCTGGAGGCGCTGGATCTTGTCGGGGTCCCGCTCCTTCACGCCCAGCGTCGCGTACAGTGCTCGGGGTACCAGGTATTCGGGATGAATCATCTCGATCGCACCGCCCGCCTCCTCCAGCGAGTGCTGGAGCGCGACGTACTGATCGAACGTGGGCTCGGCCCACAGGTAAGCGCACTGGTCCTTGCGGTTCACGTCCGCGGCAATGACTTCCGGAAAACGCTTGAGCTTGCTGCTCACGGCAGCGGCACAGGCGTCTCACCGCATCCCGGGCAGGGTCAACACGATGCGCAGGAGACCGGGACGGGGCGGGGCAACGTCGGCCGTGGCCGGCAGCGCCGCGGACAGCAGCAAGATGAGTGTGGCGAGAAGTGCGCGGAGCGACATCCGTTCAATCCGAGGTGAACGGCCCGGCGAGGGGCGGGCGCATCGATGACGATCAGCCTGGGGAGCGGTTGTTCCACAAAATACTATCCGGACCAGTGCTCCTCACGATAGCAATGCGTTCAAGGTTGAAGTGCTTCTAACGCCTCTCCGACCGCAAACAGAGATCCGGTGACGACGATCAGGTCATCCGGCCCCGCGTGCCGGAGTGCCTCGGCGACCGCGGCGGAGACCGGCTCCGATTCGAAGGCCGGCACTCGCAGGTCGCGTGCACTCTGCGTGACCTCCGCCGCTGGAACCGCCGCCGGATGCCGGCTCCGGGTGGCGATCACTTGCGCGGCAAAGGGGGCGAGGCGCTGAACGACCACCTCTGGCGAGTGCCCCTGGGAGCAGCCGATCACCAGGATCAGCCGGCGCTCCGGGTGTGGGTGGAGGTAGAGCGTGCGGATCGCCCGCGCAAGGGCATCGGCTCGGTCCGGGCTGTGGGCTCCGTCCAGAACCACGAGCGGGTTCCGGCGCACCACCTGCAGCCGTCCCGGTATCGCGGCGCGCTCCAGACCGGCGCGAACGGCGGCTTCGTCCAGCCGGATCACCCCGTCGTGGGCCAGCCAGCCGGCCGCCGCGACGGCCAGGGCCGCATTCCCGGCCTGGTGCTCGCCGGCCATCCGGAGATGCAGGTCGTGCCAGTCGAACCAGGGTGTACGAAGATTCAGCGCGGTGCCTTCGGGCTGCGTCCGGATCGCGGAGAGCGTGATTTCCCCGCCAAGGCGTGCGATGCCGCTGCCTCGCTCCCGCGCAACTTGCTCGATAACCCCGAGTGCCGGCGGCACCGCGCCGGTAATCACCCGGCCCCGGGGGCGAATGATACCCGCCTTCTCGAAGGCAATCTCCTCGAGGGTGCCCCCCAGGCGGTCTGTATGGTCGAGGCCGATCATCGTGATGATCGAGACTTCCGGCTCGAGCACGTTCGTCGCGTCGAAGCGGCCGCCCAGCCCCACCTCCACCACCGCCCACTCCACCAGCTGCGCCGCGAAGTGCATGAAAGCCAGCAGCGTCATCACCTCGAAGACGGTGGGGGAGCCCTCCTCGCGAGTGACCTGCTCCGCGAGCGGGACGAGGGCCGCCATGTGGCGCGCAAAATCGGCCTCCGAGATCGGGACGCCGTTTACCTGCACCCGCTCCCGATGGCTGATCAGGTGCGGCTTTGGGGAGCTTCCGACCCGGTAGCCGGCCGCCTGGATGATCGAGGCGAGGAACGCGCAGGTGGAGCCCTTGCCGGCGCTTCCTCCGACGAGCAGGGAGCGGAAGCGCCGCTGCGGATGGCCGGCCAGCTCGCACAGCCGGCGGATGCGCGCCAGGTCCAGCTTCCAGCCGAACTGGGCGAGCGAGTCGAGGTAGGCGAGCGCCTCGCGGAATGACCAGTTACCCATGACCAACGTTGCGGCTCGCGGCTGCCGGTGAAGATGCCGGGGAGAGGCGCGAGGAAAGAAGAGGACGGGATGACGGGGCGGGACGCGGCACTCGATGACCGGACCGTTGGCGCTCCACCCGGCCCGTACGCCCGCGAGCGGGGCAAGCCCGCGGGCAACGCCAACCGAGTTAGTAAATCGCTTCTTCGCTGGTCTTGTCGAACGCGTGGGTGCGGTCCATGTCAAAGACCAGGCTAAGCTCCTGCTCTTCCTTCACCCGGGTTTCGGCGTCCACGTCGGCCACGAACGTGTGGGGCGCACTGGAGAGGTAGAGGTGGGTGCGGTCACCCATCGGCTCCGTGACCTCGCAGAGCGCGCGCACGGTGTTGCCGGTCTGCGCCTGCAGGCTCGGAGGGAGGTGGGTGGTCCCGAAGATATCGGAGGGACGGATGCCGAAGACGACGATCCGGCCGATGTAAGGAGCCAGCTGCTCGGTCGCACGCGCGGGCGCCTGGACGCTGAAACTGCCCGCCTCCAGCGTGATCCCATCCGCCGTCTGGACCACCTGGACGTCGATGAAGTTCATGCTCGGGCTACCGATGAACCCGGCCACGAAGAGGTTCGCGGGCTGGTGATACAGGTTGAGCGGGGTGTCGCATTGCTGGAGCACGCCGTCCTTCATCACCGCGATCCGATCCCCC
>CAYQDT010000778.1:0-2696 GCA_964416225.1 uncultured bacterium | reverse complement strand
ACCGGAGTATAGAGCTTGATCCAGGGAGAGCGCCGGGCGAAGGCGCGCGCGTAGGCCGCGAATGCTGCTGGAAACTCCGGGTTCTGGAAGGAGTTGCCGAGCCAGTCCGGCATCCCGAAGTGGCAGAGGTCCAGGATCGGCTCGATCCCCAGCCGCCGCAGCTCCGGAAGCACCTCGTCCGGGAACGACCAATCATAGCGGCCCGGGCCAGTGTTGACCCGGTGATAGGGAAGGCCGTAGCGCAGGCAGCCGACGCCGAGCTCGCGCGTAAGCTGGAAGTCTTCACGCCAGCGCTGGTAGTGGCCGGTCGCTTCGAGTTCGTCGACGCGGTAGGAGCCGTTCCGGATCACGGGATAGCTGCACTCGATCCCGGTCGCGAACCAGAAGGGGGAAGCCCGGTTCTCGACGGAGCTGGATCCTGTGCCCTGTGCCCCCTGGCCGGACACATCACTTGTCCGCTTACGGTGCCACATCGCCGTGCGGGTCCTGTTCTGCTTCGCACCGAGCCTCGGCGCTGCCGTTCCCGGCCATTCAGGTAGGGACACCGAAGGCCGGCAGTACCCAGCGCATCAGCGCCCAGTACGGCACCACCAGCACGATGGCCCCGAGCCACTCCGGCATAGCCTTACCTCTTCTCCGCCTGCTCCCGCGCCGCCTTTTCGAGCGCCTCCGGGTCCGCGCCGACCAGGATGCGTGCGACGTTCCCGCTCCGGTCAATCACCACGTTGTACGGGATCGCGGCGGCGCCGTACGCCTCGGCGATCTTCATCTTCGGATCGAAGATAACTGGGAACTTCACGCCGAAGTCGCGGGCGAACTGGCCCGCTTCGGCGCGGTCGCTCTCCAGCGGCACGGAGAGGACCTGGACGCCCTTCTTCCCATACTTCTCGTCGATCTCCTTGAGGTGAGGATACTCCTCACGGCAAGAGGGTCAGAAGTTGGCATAGTAGTTCAGGATCACCGCGCTCTTGCCTCTGTGATCAGCCAGCGCGATCTTCTTGCCGTCGAGCGTCTCGGCCGTGAAAGCCGGCGCCGGTTTTCCCTCCTTGGGCTCTGCCAGCAGGCGGGTGCCCCCGGCCAGGATGGCTGCGCCCGCCAGTGTGGCGAGCAGCCACGGACGCGGTATCAGTGCTTTCATCTTTTTCCTCGTTCTCACTGCCTTCATGGATCCGACCTCCCCGGTGCGGCGCCGCTTCAGGAGCCGTCAGGGACTGAAGCCTTGAAGGAGGTGTGCTTCGCGATGGCGTGCGCCAGCGCCTGCGGATCCGTCTTCCGCGGATCGTACATCACCTCGACCTTCTGCTGGGTGAGGTCAGCCCGCAGGTCTTTGTAACCAGGGACCCTGACCAGGGCCTTCCGGACTTTCGCCGGTCACCCGACAGGTCAGGTCATCCCCTCCACCCGGAGCGCAACCACCTTGAGCCCGGGCCCGGGTTGCAGGGGCGGCTGACGGCGCGCCATGACCGCGGCCGGCGAGTCCTGATCCGGCGTCTGGGCCGATTGCCCGCCACAGCCGGAGAGGACAAGGCCGGCGATGCCGGCGCAGAGCCCAAGGGTCAACAGCTTCCCGACGTGCATGCTGTCTACTCCGTCTTCGCTTGGCGCATGCCGGGGACGGAGATCCGCCCCGGACCGTAGCACCGTCCTGTCCTATGGCCGAGGCGCGATTCTGTCACCAGGAAAATGGGGCCGGGCTCGACTCCAATCCCAGGGCGACGTGCTCCGTTCACCGCTGGGCGGACGCTCGGCTCACCCTCAGAGGCAGCGAGACCAGGGTCTGCGCGGGCCGCTCGCACATACGGTCGCTGCACGCCTGGTAGCGCACCCTGAGACGCAGCGGCAGGGCGCCGGTCGCGGCCGGCGGCGCCTGCAGCTTCAGGCGGACGGGCACATCGCCCGTGTACACCTTCAGCGCCGTCTTGCTGAAGCCAAGCCGCACCGTCTCGGCCGCCGGGTAGCTGGCCGAGAGCAGCCGGAACGCTCCTGTGGCCGGTTCGATCTTCGTCGCGAGCAGCGCCGCGTCTGCCGGACGGGCTGCGTTGATGTGCCAGCCGGGCCGGACCTTCAGCCGGACTACAACCTCGAACATTTGCCCCGGACCCACCGATGCAGGGGCGCTCGTCACTGCGACCGCGACGGGGCCCGTCGGCCCCGCCGGGGAACCCGTGTCGGGCGTGAAGTAGGCGTGGGCGGCGAGCAGCATGTTGGGCATCGCCGCCGGATAGCGTTTCATCTGGGAGGCGTAGCTGTCCAGCACGCGCTGCGCCTTCGCCCGGAAGTCCTGGTCACGCGTAATCCGTGCCAGGCGGACGAGCGCGAGGGCGGCCATTGACTGGCCGGAGGGGGTGGCGTTGTCCTCGGCGCTGGTGAGGCGCGCGATCGGGACCTCGTGGTCTCGCGGCGTGGAAGAGAAGGTGCCGGCCTTTTCGTCCCAGAAGTCGGAGAGCATCCCCTTGGCGAGGGCCTGCGCCTCCTTCAACCAGCGCTCGTCCCCGGTTGCCTGGTGCAGCTCCACCAGCCCTACAATCACGAAGCTGTAGTCTTCCAGGAATGCGTTCGGCTGCGTCTTTCCCACACGGTAGGAATGCGAGAGTCTCCCATTCCGGCGCCGCATGCCGGTGAGCAGGAATCCCGCCGCCTTCTCCGCTGCGGCGCGGTAGCGCTCCTCGCCCGTAAGATCGTAGCCGAGCGCGAGT
>CAYQDT010000777.1:0-2696 GCA_964416225.1 uncultured bacterium | reverse complement strand
GGTCCGGTAGTGCTCCCCAGCACATCCATCAGCGGGCCGGAGGGGGTCGCAGCCCTCCGGCCCGCGCCTCATGGCCTACTCGTCGTCCGTGCCCTTCCGGACCCCGGACTTCACGTAGAAAACCTCCGCCGCCGGCACCACCGCCAGGCCCGGCAGCTCGCGGTACCGCACCTCGCCCGTCTCCGGATCGTGCTCCCGGAGCGCCTCGGCCTTCGGCAGCCGGCTCCGGTCCACGGTCTCCACCACCGCCTGCGGCAGATGCTCCCGGCAGTACTCGAGGACCAGCGTGTCATTGGTGATAACCAGGCGCGCCGGGTTGGTCCGCCAGCCGATCACCCCTTCGAGCAGCCGGACCGAGCGCGCCTTGCCCCGGATCTGCTCCGCGGCCCAGAGCTGCAGCCGCTCCGACTCGGAGCCGAGGATGAAGGAGCGCTTGTCCTCCACCTGCCGCCGCAGGGTCTCGTAATTGCTCTTGAGGGCGGCCAGCTCGTCATCGCAGCGGGCCAGGCGCCGGATGATCCGCCGCGCCTCCTCATCCGTGAGCGGCGGGAGCACCGGGTCCGGCGCCAGCTCCGGGACCTGATCCAGCTCCGCGGTCTGATCCAGGTCCGTGGCCAGCTCGGTGGTCTGCGCCAGCTTGGTGGCCAGCTCCTCGACCCAGTCCGTCCGCGGGGCAACAACCTCCGCAGCCTGCCGGCCCAGCTCCTGGATCAGCTCCGAGGTGGGCGTCGGCGTGGGGGGCGGCTCGTGAGAAACGTCGATCATTTCAGGCTCCTTTCCGTGAGCGGTCCTTCTGGCAGGCCGGACAGAGCGGCTCGCCGTAGGCGCGGAGAGAGACGTCCTGCTGGCCCTTGGTGAGCAGCTTGGCGCAGCCGGGCACGCTGCAGACGACCCCCTCGCGGGAGGCGGCCGCATCGCCGGAGGACTCCGGCGCCGGAGCGGGCGCGGAGGCGGACCACACCGACCGCTGGCCCTCCGCCCCTTTCACGTGTTGCTCTGCGCGCTGCTTCCCGGCGCTCGTCTCGTTACCCGGGCGCTCCGCGGAGCCCACGCCGCACAGCCGCAGCGCCTCCTGCACCGCCCGCGGATCCAGCCGCGGCGGCTCCACGAAGCGGCGCTTCTGCGCGTCGTACGGCGCCCAGACCCGCGGCAGGTAGTAGAGATACCGTCCGATCCCGAAGTGCACCGCCGCCCGCTTCAGCGCGTCACTCACCGCGCTCTTGAGCGGCTCCTCTTCCTGGGCCGCCTCGCCGGCGTCGCACTTCGTCACGCCGAGAATCGTGAGCTTCCCGCGAACCAGCTTCCCGTCCGGCGAAAGCACGTCGAAGTCGAAGCTCCAGTGGGCCGGCCCGACCACCCAATCCAGGCGGTTCATCACCGTCCGGGCGTCGATGTACGCCAGGCCGAGTGCCCGCCCGTTGGATGGCGACCGCGGGAGAAAGTCGATCTCGTCCTCCCGGAACGGCGCGGCCAGCGCGGCCAATACCTCGGCCGTCAGCTCAGAGCTCATTGCTTCCACTCCTCGTCGTCCAGGGGCGTGATGGCGCGGAGCCCCTCCCAGCAGATCCGGCCGAGGCCCCACGCCACGGCCGCGACGATCAGCAGCGACAGCAGCGGCATCATCGCCCCGGCCCCCGGTGCAGCAGCTCGCCCATCACCCAGAGGAGGGCCACCAGGCCCGCAATCTGGGTGACCGCGAACCACCACTGGATGAAGAGCATCCTGCGCAGCCGCTGCGCCTGCGCATCCACCTGCCGTGCGGTGTCCTCCAGCAGGCGCTCCCGCTCCGTCAGGCGCTCGCAAAGCGCCGTCTGCCGCTCGTGCATGGAGAGCAGAGAGCGCGCGTGGACGCGGACCGCCAGGGTCATGCCCCGCGCCAGGTCCTCCGCGGCGGAGAGCTGCGGCATGGGTGCGGGAGCCGGCTGCCCGGCGCCGGGGTGCGCCGCCCGCTCCGGAACGCCGGGCGCCCCCGGATCCGGGGTGGGGCGGGGCGGGCGCGGGGCGTCCGAGCGCCGCACGGGGCGGAACTGGAGGTCCTTCGGGATGCGGAGGTCATCACCTTCCGGCTGGATCATGACTGTCCTCCCGTCCGCGGCAGTCCGACCCGCTCGAGCCACCACGCGCACCCCGCGCACACGGCCACGAGCTCGCGGCGGACATCGTGGAGGGGAGCCGACTTCCAGTAGTGGTTGAGGAGCGCCTGGGCGAGCTCGCCCAGCTCCGCCAGCAGTGCCGTGACCAGGAGGTCATGCTCCGGCAGCTGGCGGAGGCGCAGGCCGTGAGCTCGCGCGGTCTCGGAAAGCCGGATCCGCTCCGCCGACACCTCTGAGAGGAGCGTCTCCTGGGTGCGCTCCGGCGAGATCGCTCGCAGCAAGGCCAGGGCGCCGGCGGCGAGGTCCAGGAGCTGCTCCGGGAGCGCCGCGGCGGAGGGTCCGGAGCAGCTTTCTCCGGCGAAGAGCACGGTCTCGCTGGCACGCCCCGCGAGCGTCAGCAGCGCCGACAGCCGGCGCTGGAGGGAGATCCCCGGGAGGATCAGCGTCCGGACCGGCGTCGAGCTGCCCGGCCCGAAGTCATACTGCGCCCGGGCGGCGATAGCCTCCAGCACGGTGGTGGTGCAGTCCATCAGCGCACCCCCTGCCGGAACTGCTCCTCGGCCTCTACCAGACCCTGGAGATAGCTCACCGCCGCCTCCGGGC
>CAYQDT010000776.1:0-2701 GCA_964416225.1 uncultured bacterium | reverse complement strand
GTCCCCGGATGAACCGGTTCGAGCGCCGTCACGGAGGTCCGGGGCGGCGTTCTTTTTGGCCCAGTCCCGTCATCGCCGTGCCGCCGCCCGGACCCGGTTTCGCGCCAGCAATATCTCCAGCAGGAAAGCCCGCCGGATCGCGTCGTACCCGCGGTCGTTGGGGTCTTCGAAGTTCTCGTTGTACCAGTAGTGCGGATCGGCAGATACATACTGCGGCCTCCAAAACTGGCGGCAGTAGATGCCGTGGCCGCGCATCACGCCGTGGAGGTCCACCGGGTGAACCTCGGAGTGGGCGGCGGCGTGCGCCTGGATGCAGGCATTGTACCGGCGAAGAATCGCCGCGCCGTCCGGCCACGAAGGAAGACCGACAACGTTTGCGGTCCCAGCGTCGTCCGTCGGGTCATAGATGTTCGCCAGGAAAAGCTCGCAACCGCCCGGAAATCTCGCCTTGATTGCGGCCGTCATCCTCTCCAGGCGGCGCGAGAAGTTCCGAATCCAGGGCTCCGCCTGCGCCAGGGTCGCGCCGTACATCGCGCCCTCCCGCGGCGCGCTCCGGCCGTAATTGTGAATGAGGTCATTTCCCCCGGTCGTCAACACCACCAGGCCCAGCTCTTCCGGCGGCCGGCATTGCAGGTGGGGGATCTCGTGGTCGGCGTGGTCAAGCGAGGTAGACCCCGACACCGCGTGGTTCTCCGCGCGGAGGTTCGGCAGGACGGCGCGCAGGCAAACCCCGCTCAATCCTGGCCATTCGTCCGGGGGATTCTGCGCCAGGCGCGCAAAATAGGAGTGGCCCGGAGACGCTCCGTATCCCGCCGTGACGCTGTCACCGAGGCCTACCAGCCGTACCGGCCGCCTGCTCCAGACCGTGGAGAAGGGCGCGCGGGGGACGTCCGGTCCGGCAGGCCCGGTCCCCTCCGTACGGGTGAGCCAGAAATGCTCGGTGAACAGTCCCGCGCCCAGCACGGAGAGCGCCAATGAAGCCGCGGCGAACAGCCGCCGTCGAAGTCGCTGGACAGATGCCGCCGGGCTCGGGATAACAGCTTCGGGTGTAATGGGTTTCAGCACTCCAAGCGGGGCGACTGACGCGGCCGGTTACAATTCCTGATCACGCGCCGCAGCGCTCGCTTCCTGCGCGCGGTCCCGTGGGTGCATATCACCTGGTCACGTTCAGGAACGGGCCTGCGAAACCGGGAAAAACCTGCTCCAGGCGCTCGTTCCCGAGCCGCCGCCGGACCACCTCTCCCAGGACGGAGCGAAAGTCCGTGGTGACGCGGAGATCTCCGTCTCCGTCCAGTTGACCGTCATGGAGGCCGGGCCAGCTCCCATACACGCGCCCGCCGCGGATGCCGCCGCCCAGCAGGAAGAGTGCGCCGGCCCGGCCGTGGTCCGTACCCAGGCCGCTGTTCTCGTGGACCCGCCGCCCGAACTCCGTCATGGCCACCACGGTCACCCGCTCCATCCGCGGCCCGAGGTCCGCATGGAAGGCGTGAAGCGCGCGCGCCAGCTCCCGCAGCAGCGGCGTGAGCAGCGTGTCCTGGGCCACGTGGCTGTCCCAGCCCCCGAGGTCCAGCGCGGCAATCTCCAGGCCCACCTCCGCTTTGATCAGCTGCGCCACCTGCGCCATCCGCCGGCCCAGCTCTGTCTTGGGGTACGCCGCCCCGCCCTCCGGCCGGTACGCTCCGGGATCGAGGCGTTCCAGGCAGTTCAGCAGCCGCAGTGTCTCTCGGCCCGGTGCCGCAGCCGGATCCGCGCCGCCGTAGAGAGCCGCCAGCGTGTTGCGAAACTGGGTCCACGGCTCCGGAACGGGCAGCCGGAATTCCGTCAGGGAGCGGACCGCCGTGGCGCTCGCGCTTCCCTGAAGCGACTTCGGCAGAACGTCACCGAACGCGAGTGCCCGCAGCGGTGACGCCCCGCGCTCCTGCGTGCCGGCAAGGTGGCGGCTGATCCACCCGCTGGCGACGGAGTTTCCGTCGTCCACGCCGCGCTCCAGGGTCTGCATCGCCTCGAAGTGGGAGAGCGTGCGGTCGGGGCTGCCGCAGGCGTGCACGATGGCCAGCCGTCGCTCCCGGAAAAGCTCCGCCAGCGGGGCCAGCTCCGGATGCAGTCCATAGAAGCCGTCCAGGTCGATGACTCCGCCAGGCTTGCCGGCGTCGTGAAGCGCGAGGGTCGGCCGCTGCCTGCGGAGCTGCTCGTCGGCATGCGGAGGGACGGCATGGAGGCCGTCCATGCCGCCGCGCAGAAAAAGACTCACCAGCACGTCGCCACGCGGCCCGGTTTCCGGCCGAAAGACGAGCTGCCGGGCCGTGAGCAGGTCCCGCCGGTTCAATCGTTCGCTCATCACGGCTCCCCACAGGCTTTAGCGCCACTGAAAGGCCGGTGCCGCCACGCAAAGTGCCAGCCACTGGCGGAGCTCCGGGTCGCCTGCGGGCGCACTCGCCGCCAGGCGGGCCAGCGGTTCGGGGAGGGCACCGCCCAGCACGGACGCGGCCAATCGCCGGAGAACCTCATCCGGACGGCCGCTGCCTGCGGCATGTTGCAGCGCCCGGGCGTCCACCTGCGTACCCGGAACCGCGCCGCGGACGAGATCGACGGCGAAGTTCCAGCGAGCCAGCAAGCTGGGCGTCCAGGCTTCCATGCGCTCCGGATAGCCGTCCGGCATCGTCCACTGGTACGGAAGCTGTCCCATCCGCTCCAGATACGG